>DYNA01000247.1 GCA_020721325.1 Paludibacter propionicigenes | reverse complement strand
TTAGGTGCCGGATTTGAACCTTCCATTTCAAAAGACGGAAAAACTATTTTTTACAAAACTTATACCATCGACCCTTTAGGCAAAAGATATTCGAGCATAATTGCACAGAATATTGAAACATTAGAAAAAGGCAAAGTAATTGAAAATCAGCGCAATTTAAGCTCTGTTTATGTTTCCGAAAACGATGTACTTTTTGCTGAGGGTGAGCAAATAAAGAAATTTTTTTCTATTCAAAAACAAATTAAAACTTGCAACGAAACAGCCGCTTTTACCAACTCCAATTTGGATTTAATTGTTTTTAACAACCAAGAAACCAAGATATTAAATCCTCTCGGAAAGCAAAACTACATTTGGGTTTCGCTTTCGCCCGATAAGCAAAAAATACTTTTCAACGCCGCAGGAAAAGCTTCTTATGTGTGCAATTTGGAAGGCAAAATAGTAGCCGAACTTGGTAGAATAAATGCGCCAAAATGGTCAAAAACTGGAGAATACATAATTGGAATGAACGATAATGACAATGGAGATGAATATACAGATTCAGAAATTGTTCTTTTTTCTACAAAAAACTTTCAAAAGCAAGTTTTAGAATTGAAAGACTATCCGATTGCACTTTTCCCAAGTTTTTCTCCCAATGGTTCAAAAATTGTTTTTAACAATCCGAAAGGCGAAGTGTTTTTAATTTCATTAAAATAATTTTCTGGTATCTATAAATTTAAAAACTTCGGAATTATTCTTTTTCAAAAGCATTTGAAATTTTCAAAAAGAAAATGAATATTGAATAAAAGATTTTTTTTATAAAAAAATAAAAATAAAATGAAAAAAATATATATATTTATATTGTTTCTGTTTGTCTTTGCATCAATGACAAAGGCACAATCATTAGCAGGATATAAAATTTGCATTGACCCCGGACACGGCGGACACACAGGCGACGATAGACAAATCTTTTTGCCTTACGGGTTGGTTTATTGGGAATCGGAAGGCGACTTTGAAACTGCCTTACATTTAGATACTTTGCTTACTAATCTGGGTGCCAACGTATTGCTTACTCGTACCGGAAATGACGATGCAGACGATATTTCGCTCAGCGCACGTTATACATTAGCCAATAATTTTGGTGCGGATTATTTTCATTCTATTCACACCAACGCCGCCAATGCAAGTGCCAATTATACTTTGGTTTTGTTTAAAGGGCAAACCGATGTACCGGCTTCTCCGCAAGCCAAGCAAATGAGCGATTTAATGTCGCCCATTATTTATTCCGTTATGAGAACAACCGCTGCTTATAGTAGAGGCGATATGACCTTTTTAGGCTACAATTTGGGTGTTTTAAACGGTGCTACTATGCC
The DNA here is from genome assembly GCA_020721325.1 of Paludibacter propionicigenes. Taxonomy (GTDB): domain Bacteria; phylum Bacteroidota; class Bacteroidia; order Bacteroidales; family JAIFNL01; genus JAIFNL01. The sequence goes on along the minus strand of DYNA01000247.1, from coordinate 3,985 downwards.
TGCAACGCTTTCGGAAGGCTCTTTTCACGATGTTCCTTTGGAGGGTTTGCGTTTAAAAAGCAGTCTTTATTTAAAAAACTATGCTTGGGCGGTTGCAAAATCCTTTACTTCTTTTTATCAAAAACCCGGATTTCTTTACGGAAGAGTAGGAGGGATAGTAAGCGAAGATTTTAACGACGAAGCCGTTAATGGCATAAAAGTAGAAGTAACTACCAACGATTCAGTTTGTTACACAGACAATAATTACAATGGCATTTACGCACTCGATTTGATGCCGGGTTCTTATGTTCTTAAATTTTCAAAAGAGGGCTATCAAACTAAAGAAGTGAATGTTACGATTACTGCCAACAATTACACCAAATTTGATGTGGAGATGATTTATTTTAACGATGGAAAACCGCGTGCCGATTTTGTTGTTACCGGATTGCCTGCCGGAGCGGGTACTCAAATCAGTTTTAACGGCTCAAACTCGCGCGATGTTGATGGTACAATTGTTAAATACGAATGGAATTTTGGCGATAATACGGCTGTTGCCGAAGGTGTTACCACAACTCACACTTTTGCAACCGACAATACTTATACCGTAACACTTACCGTAACCGACAACGAAGGGAAAACGGGTTCTATTTCAAAAGACGTTTTAATAAAAGCCTCTCCACCGGCTAATCCAACTTTTACCAGTGTACAAGATATGGGAAATAATTTGGTAAAATTAACTTGGATTCTCAATTCCGAAGCCGATGCTGCTTATCGAATTTATGGTTCAACCAGCGATGCCATGACCGATTTTACCGTATTAGTTAATGAAACTACTTTAACTGCCGGCACTAATCAATACACATTGACTAATTTAGCGTCTTCGGCAAACGGTTATAACTTTAAAATTACTGCCGTAAAAGGTGCTACCGAAAGTGCTACCAGCAGCGATACCTATTCTCAATTTTCGCCTGCCGATGCCACTTTAGCAAAAAAAGTTTTAATTGTAGATGGTTACGACCGCTTAGGCTCGTGGGGAAAAGCTATTCATGCTTTTGCAAATACTTACATGGCAAGTTTGCGCTCTCAGTTGCCAATCATTTCAACGGCTGCTAATGAGGCAGTTACATCATCTACCGTAACCCTTTCCAATTACGATATGGTTGTTTGGTTCGATGGCGACGAATCGACTACCGACATGGCTTTTAGTCCGGAAGAGCAAACTCTGATTAAAACGTATTTGGAAAATGGAGGAAAACTTTTAACAACCGGTTCGGAAATAGGTTGGGATTTGTGGGAAAAGGGCAATGCAACTGACCGAGATTTTTACAACAACTACTTAAAAGCTTCTTTTGTGGGCGATGGTGGCTCAGGAAGAAATCCCGCTACCGGAATTACTGAAACTGATTTTGAGGGCGTTACGCTTAATTTTGGACAAGTTTACCCCGAAGATTATCCCGATGAAATCACTGCTTTTACTGGTGCGCACGACATTTTAACTTACGCAAACGGTCAAAAAAGCGGTATTGCTTACAAAGGTGTTTTTGGTTCGAGTGCCAATGCAAATGCCGGAATAATTTATGTTAGTTTTCCGATAGAAAGTGTTTCGGACAAAACAGCTATTGCCAATTTTATGCAAAAGGCGTTTCAATATTTGTTAAATGATAATACGGGTATAGAAAATATTTCGGCATACAATATCGGTATTTATCCCAATCCGGCAAGTGATGTTTTAAATTTGGCTTTCGCCGAAAAAATGAATTTACCTACCGAAATCAGCATTTGGGATATTTCGGGAAGAAAAATTATTTCGGTAAAAAACAATGTTTTTGAAAAAGGTGAAAATTTAGAATTGAATGTAAAAAATCTGGAAAAAGGAATTTACATTTTAAAAATACAAAATTCTCAAATTCAGACAAGTACAAAATTTGTGAAAGAATAAGCCAATCGTTTTTTTTCTAATAAAAGCGGGTTTATTTTTACAATTTAATTTATAGAACTTCTACTTTGCCAAAGTTACAAAACTTTGGCAAAGTTTCTGTTTACACTGCATTTCTTAGATTTTGAATGGCTTGAGCCATGTCTGGCTGCGCAAAAACAGCATTTCCGGCTACCAAAACATTCGCTCCGGCGGCAACAACTTGTGAGGCGGTTTCGGGAGTAATTCCTCCATCTACCTCCAAAAGTATTTCATGCGGACTGTTTTGAATAAGTTTTCGGGCATATTGAATTTTTTGCAATGCGCTTTGAATAAATTTTTGTCCGCCAAAACCCGGATTTACGGTCATTATCAAAATGAGGTCTAACTCATCAAGAACGTCTTCGAGCGTGGAAACCGGAGTAGCCGGATTGAGCGAAACGCCAGCCTTAACTCCCAGACTGCGAATGGTTTGCAGCGTGCGATGCAAATGAACACAAGCCTCTTGATGCACCGTAATTATATCGGCTCCGGCTTGAGCGTATTGATGCAATGAAAGTTCGGGTTTTTCAATCATCAAATGCACATCGAGAGGTATTTTAACAATTGATTTTAAAGCTTTTACCATGTTTGCACCAAAAGTCAGATTGGGTACAAAATGACCGTCCATTACATCAATATGGATAAAATCGGCGCCACTTGCTTCTACTTTTAAAACTTGCTCTTTTAACTGCAACAAATCTGCCGAAAGTATTGACGGTGAAAGATATATCATTTTTTTTAGTTATGAATTTTTAATGATGAATTGAACAATTGAATTGAGTTAATTTAAGAAATCTTTTGTATAATCGTTATTTTCTTTAATTATCCAAAGTTTAAAAGCAGAAAATGCAGATTTTGGACTTATTTGCTTTTTAATTTTTCGTATTAGTGTATTTTTTTCATTTTCAGTTAAATCAATCTCGCTTTCGTAATACTCGTTTAAAAGTTTTCCAAATTTATCAATCTCACAAATTAAATTTTTCCTTAAATGAGTCCGGTCTAAAAAGGTCGCACAAACACCCTGTGATTTATAACTTGTTGTTTATTAGGTAGTTGTGATTTACCTCTTCGTTTTTGATGGCTTTTTAGACCCGCCTCTTAAATTATATGCAGCATCTTTTGTTTGCGAAAATGAATTGTCTTCAACACAATAATTATATATTTTTGTTAGCAGTTCTATTGTATTGTGAACCTGATTGTTTTTTTCCATTTCTTCGACAGCTTTTATTTTTGGCAATTCTCGAGGAAATGGTTTTATCTCAAATTTTATCCAATCTGTAATTTTATGGTTATTGTTTGTGCAATTTAATATTTCTTTCTCGCTTGAGGATTTTATTCTGTTGCAATGCGCACAGGCAAAAAGTAAATTGTTCCAGTCAAATTGTCTATCCTTGTTTTTGCCATTAAAATGAGGCTCTAAATGATCTATATGAATTTCTGTCGGCTTAGAATCTTCGCATAAATAGCATTTTCCATAAAAATCATCGTTTAATCTTTTATAAGTATCACCACATAAATGATTTCCAGATTTTTTCCTCTTTTCAATTTCCAGACATTCGGGAGCTGGCTGAGATTTAACAATATTTATCATAACCTATTAATTTTTGACGAATGAATTTGTTGAAGTTTTACAGATAATTCAGGGCTTAAAAATTTAGGAATATCTTTAAAATATATTTTAAAATCCAACAGTCGTTCTTCTTCTTCTTCTGATAAATTATTTTTGAAATATAATTTTTCATATTCCTCAAGTTTTGCTTTCACTATTTGTGAATATTTATCAGAGTCATAATAATTTTCTATAATACTATCGTAAGAATATCCGCTCATATTTTCTACTAAAATCTTCTTTCCCAAATCAAAAACCACTGCATTTTCAACCGAATTAAGTATAAAAGGCGAATGGGTTGCAACAATAAATTGCACATTTGGAAACATTTCGATTAAAATAGGCATAATTTCTTTTTGCATTTCTACGTGAAGATGCGTTTCGGGTTCATCGATTAAAACAATTCCTTCGGTATTTTCTTTTTCGGGTTTTGCTTCCAT
>DYNA01000066.1 GCA_020721325.1 Paludibacter propionicigenes | reverse complement strand
TGCAAATGTAGAAAAAAACATTTCAATTTTTACAAATAAAAACATAGAAAAACAAAAAAATATTCTTTTTGCGAAAAGCAAAAAACTACCGAATAAACGGATTTTAAAAAAGTTCAAAATTTTAATAAAACGATTGATTTATAATGCATTCGGTTCTATTTTTTCAACAACTTAAAATCTCCAGTCATCGCATCATTTGTTTGAAAAAAATGATGATAAATTAATCAGCAACAAGCTGTTTTTTAGTTTGTTCCTTCAATAATCTGATAATAACGAATTTATTGTGTAGCAATGTGAAAACAGTGCCTGCAAAGAGGTTCGTAAATATCCTTTTCGCCCAATTCCACTAAATTTTCCGAAGCGGTTTTGCGATGCGAATAATGCGCCAAATTGCCGCATTTCATACATATTGCGTGTACTTTGGTAACGTATTCGGCTACCGAAAGCAATGCCGGAATGGGTCCAAAAGGTTTCCCTTTAAAATCCATATCTAATCCGGCAATAAGCACCCGAATGCCACTATTGGCTAATTTATCGACTACCTCAACCAACGAATGGTCAAAAAATTGTGCCTCATCAATTCCCACAACATCTACTTTATCAACAAGTTCCAATATTTCGATAGCTTTTTCTACCGGAGTGGAATGGATAGAATTAGAATCGTGCGAAACCACTTGCAAATCGGAATAGCGAGTGTCAATTTTGGGTTTAAAAATTTCAACCCGTTGTTGCGCTATTTTTGCTCGTTTTAAGCGTCTTATCAATTCTTCCGTTTTTCCCGAAAACATAGAGCCGGTTATAATTTCTATCCAACCTCTTTTCAGTGTAGCATTGTGCGTATTTTCTAAAAACATTTATTTTTTAATATTTTATAAATTAGTAACTTAATGTAAAAAATTCGTTTTAAAGCCGGTCTTTTTTGTTTTTAATTTTTAAAATCAACTTTAAGTTTATAACTTTACAAAAATAAAAGAAATCTATTTTTTGTGAAAAAAAGCTTTTCTTTTTTACAAAATAAAATTGGAAACATTAGGTTTTTAAGCAATTAGAAGCACTGTTCGTATTAAAAAAATGAATTGACAAATAGTCACCAAATTGAATTTATAGAGCCAATTTATAAATCAATTCGTTGATTATTTGTGATTTGGGCTTTGATGTCAATTTGAGATAACTATTTGAATCATTGATACATTTTTTCATTTTTTTCATTTTTTTCATTTTTTTCATTTTTTTTACTATTTTATTTTCAAAAAAAAAACAGATAATTTTTTTTTCAAAAAAAATGTCTTTTTTTCAAATAATTAATAAAAAAAGTGTTCTTTTTTAAAATTAAAACTTGCAAATAAATAAAACCAAATATATGAATAAAAAATTATTAATCAATTTAATAAAGAGTAATGTAAATGAAATAAATAAAATTGTAGAGGATTTAAATGAAAACACGGTTGTTCCGGTTGTTTTTTACGAACTGACTTTGTCAAAAATCAGAAATTTATATGTTCAATTTAAACTTTTTCAAGAGGGTTTTGAAATATCTGAAAATTTTAAAGAATTGGTTGCCGATATTTCACAAGTTTTAGTTCCCGAAAAGCCCGATATTGAAAACAATGCCGTTACTCAATTTGAGCATGTAGTTGAAAAACAAGAAGAAACACAAACTGCTACGGAATACGAAAAAATTATAAAACTCCGAGAGCAAGATTTTTTAAGTGTTCAGATTAATTTCAATCCTATCAAGTCAATAGCAGCAGCCATTGATTTAAACGATAAAATTTGGTTTACAAAAACTCTTTTTAATGGAAATTTGAATTTTTTCAACACCACGGTTGAAAAGTTAAATCAGTTTGAATATCTGGAAGAAGCCATTGATTTTCTTGATGCCAATTTTGATTGGGAATATCAAAACAACACGGTGCGTAAATTTTTCCAATATGTTTTTATGCGTTATGCTTGACAATTTTATTCACAAAGGAAGACGAAAAAAATTAGTAGAAATTATTAAAAGTAAAGGGATTACAGATGAGCGCGTGCTTGAAGCCATTGGCAAAGTACCGCGCCATTTGTTTATGGAAAGTTTCTTAGACAATGTAGCTTACGAAGACCGCGCCCAGCCTATTTCTGCCGGACAAACCATTTCGCAACCCTACACGGTGGCTTTTCAAACTCAGCTTTTGGATTTGAAAAAAGCCGAAAAAGTTCTTGAAGTTGGAACTGGCTCCGGCTATCAAACCGCTGTTTTGCTCGAAATGGGCGTTAAAGTTTTTTCCATTGAGCGACAAAGAATGCTCTACGAAAAAACCCGTTTATTTCTGCCAAAATTGGGGTATTTCCCAACTTTATTTTGGGGCGATGGATACAAAGGAAAAAGCAATTACGCGCCTTTCGATAAAATTTTGATTACCGCCGGCGCGCCTTTTGTGCCGCCCGATTTGCTTCAACAACTTAAAATTGGAGGTATTTTAGTGGCTCCCGTTGGCGAAATTGACCAAATAATGATTTCCGTTTTGCGCACAAGCCCAACCGATTACAAACAGCAAGAGCATGGTTATTTTCGCTTTGTTCCCTTAATAGAAGGCGTAAACGATTGATTATTTCTAAAGCAAAACCCAATTTATACTGCAAATGGTTCTATACTTCAAACGGCTATATTTTGATTTTTTATTTTTATGTAAGTGCTTTGTAATTAAAACTTTGCCAAAGTTTAAAACGGGTCTGTTTATTTTGCACGAAAAATGAATTTTACTTTTCCTGCATGTTTTATGAATTTTAAAATAAGGAAATAAGGTTTTATTTTCATTTTGTTTGAATTTTTACTAAGGGAATAAGGTTGGTTTTCAAACCCTTATTCGCTTAGTAATAAAAATAAAACTCTCTGCCTCTCTTATTCCCTTATTTTTTTTTTTTGAAAAATAGAGGGATTTATTTTGTTTTTTTACAAAATAAAAAGACCCCGTTTTAAATTTTGGCAAAGTTACCGTTTGCAGTATATTATTGAAAAAGCTAACTATACTCTTCGGATAAAAAGTATTCTTCAAAATTCTTAATTTCCAATAGCTCGTGATAATAGCGTTCAAAATATTTTCTTAAATTGGGTTCACTTTTTAGAATCATAGAAAATCCGGTATCAATTAAGCGCAATCCGGTTTCAGTAAGCACAATATTAGAAAATACAACTTCTGCAATATCATTTATGGGTTGTTGAATATCGCCGTGCAAGAACCCTTTATCGTGCAATTCGGAAATTTGATGATAGAATTTTTCAAAATATTCTTTTCTTTTTTCTAAACTAATGCTGTGATAATGAATAGGGTACAAACGTTCCATTACCACCATATCGTATTCATCGTCAAATTTATCTTTTCTAATAAAGCGCACCATCAAATCGTTTATCGAATTGGCATAAACTAATTTTTCAATTTCGGCATCTACGTCCATTTGCATATTAAAAAACGAAACTTCTTCGCCTGTTACGGCATTAACCCATTGATAGGTTGGCACTGCTCGCAACTTGCCTACTTCGGTATCCGAAATGGCAACAAGTCTGTGATTATTATTTTCTGAAAGTATTTGATAATTCATTTTTTTAGTTATAGCATTGTCAATAATTCGTTAAATTTTGCCAAAATTACTATTTCATATAAAGTATTTGAAATAAAAAAACACAAGTTATCGTATTAATTATTTTATTATCAGATTGATACGACAACTTTTTTTAATTTGTTAGCTAAGAATTGCAAAATTATCCAATTACCAAATTATTTAATTATCCACTCTTTAGCTTCACTAATCGAATCGAAATATTTTGAAATAAATTTTTGTCCAATATCTTCTTCCATAATTTGTTCAATCGAAAGTTGCGAAATTATCTCTTTACTCACTACAAAAGCGGCTCTTGTAAGTCCTTTTTCCAAACTCAAAGGAAAAATATTTTGATTTGTCCATTCTTGAAGTTCGGGCGAAATAGGAAAATACAAATCCGTAGCGTTATTAATAATTTTCGATGGCGAAAACTGAAGCGTTACATCGAGACAATTTAATGACTCATGCTTGTAATCTTCTTTGTTCATCGTTTGCGTTGCCGGTAGCCATGTCATTTCAACTAATTGATATTCACGATGATAAGCTACCTGAAGATATTTACTTTTGTAAACTTCCATAAATATTCGTTTTTAAAGTTAATTTTTAAAAAAAAAGATTAATTTATGCCCATTATCTTATTTTTTATTTACTTTCGTAAAAAAAAAAATAAGGTAATCATTTTATTTTTTTGAAAAATGTTTATGTACAAATATACAAAAAAAAAAGAAAATGACAAGAAAAAAAAAGAAAAAAAAATTACTTGTCCTTAAATCATTAGAAAGAACATTTTGTTTTCGTTTAAATAATTAAAAATCAGACATTTAAAAGTTGTAAAATTGAAAGATAAAAGAATCGATAATTTATTTGTAAAATAAAAATATTTTTACTAAATTTGCTTTTAAAGAAAACCTACAACTTACAAATTTATAAACAAAAAAAAATAGAAAATGTTTACAAATCAAGAACACGATTTAATTCGGCAAACGGTGCGAGATTTTGCCGAACGCCAAATAAAACCCAAAGCCCAAGAACTTGATGAAAAAGCCGAATTTTCGGTTGAACTAACCAATGCCATGGGCGAAATAGGGCTTTTTGGAATGGTCGTACAAGAAGAATATGGCGGACAAGGCATGGACACGCTTTCGTACATTATAGCCGTTGAAGAATTGGCACGAATAGACGGTTCGCAAGCCGCTACCGTTGCAGCCCACAATTCCTTAGGCATTGGTCCAATCCGTAATTTTGGCAGTGTTGAACAAAAAGAGAATTTTTTGTCCAAACTCTGCACCGGTAAAGCACTTTGGAGCTTTGGACTCACCGAACCTGAAGCCGGTTCCGATTCGCGTGCCAGCAAAACCACTGCCGTTTTAGATAAAAATCATTGGTTAATTAACGGCTCTAAAATATTCATTACCAATGCAAATACCTCTATCACTTTGGGTTGCACGGTGCAGGCGGTTACCCAAAACGACAATGGAAAAAAAGAATTTTCGGCTATTTTGGTTGAACAAAATACCGAAGGTTTTACAGCACGCACCATGCACAACAAAATGATGTGGAGAGCTTCAAATACCGCAGAATTATTTTTCGACGATTGCAGTGTGCCTCAAGAAAATTTGTTGGGAAAACGCGGCGAAGGCTCAAAAATAATGCTCAATACCCTCGATAGCGGAAGACTTTCGATTGCAGCCATGGGATTAGGTGCTGCACAAGGCGCATTGGAATTGGCTATCTCGCACGCCAAAATGAGAAAACAATTTGGTAAATCCATTGCAAGTTTTCAAGGAATTTCTTTTAAATTGGCAGAAATGGCTACTCAAGTGGAAGCCGCCCGAAATTTGCTTTACAAAGCCTGCAAACTCAAAGATATGAAACTTCCTTTTGGAAAAGAAGCTGCTATGGCAAAACTTTATTGCTCCGATGTAGCCAAATTTGTTACCGACCAATCCGTTCAAATACATGGAGGTTACGGACTTATGAAAGATTACCCCATCGAACGCCTTTACCGCGACCAGCGTTTGTTGCAAATTGGAGAAGGAACTTCCGAAATTCAAAAATTAGTGATTTCGCGCTATATTTTAAACGAAAAATTCTGATTTTTAATAAGTTGGGTTGTTTTTTACAAAAAAAAATTTACCTCAAAAATCTAAAAAAACGATTGCAGCAATCTGTTAATAAACAGTTTGTTAATGCTCAATTTTCAGATAAAAGGAAAGAATAAAACTGGTCTGTTTATTTTGCGGGGAAAATGAATTTTGCTTTTCCCGCATGTTTTAAGAACATTTTATAAGGGAATAAGGTTGATTTTCAAATCCTTATTCGCTTTGTAATCAAAAATAAAACTGTTTTCTCACTTATTCCTTTATTTTTTTTTTAGAAAAAAAGAGAGATTTAAAGTATATTTCTGAATTTATACAAAAAAAATAACAAACTATTGTTTTTTTAGACACCAACTTTATAATCAATTAGTTAAAAAAAAATAAAAATGAAACTTTCAAAATTCACTCAATTTGCTAATTCGCTTTATCCACACGAATTGGATTATTTAATAGATATTCAGCGATTTGAAAATTCTGAAAATGTAAAAATTTTAAACCACATACGTTACAATACACTCAATCCGAAAAATCTGCTTCCGTATGATTCTCAGATAGATAAAAGGCGTTACAATTATTTAACAAATTGGATAAACAATCAATTGAACGAAATAGATGTTGATGCTTTTTTTGATTGGCTGATGCGATACGAAGAGAAAGTAATGACGGATATTATTTTACCCGATGAAGAGAAAGAAATATTACAAAAAGCCCAGATTATTTCTCAAACGCATTATTATTTTATAAAATTTTATGAACTGCTGAAGCATTACCGCGATTATCTTTTGATTAGAAACAGAATGGAATATTATCAGCCGGTTGCACACTATTTAAAAGAAAATGAATTTTCTTACAAAAAATCGATTGAAATAAACGAAGAACTCAATAAAGCTACGGTAGATATTGTTAGCCAACATTCTAACAGTCAGATTGAATCTCTTCAATGGGAAAATTTTTTGAAAAGTATTTTTTGCGACAGCCAGTTAGACGGATATACACGTTATCGGTCGGCTGTGCGGCTGACCTATATGTATTACAACTACCGCGAATTTGAAAATTTGCGAACCATTTACGATTCGTTGGATAAATTTTTTAAAACCAGCATTTTTTATTCAAAACGCATTTTGACCAATTATTATGCCAATAGAGCCATGATGCACTCCAAATTGTTGGAATTAAACGAAGCCGAAAAATATGGCTATCTGTCTATCAGACACGTTAATAGCGATTATATTTTTTATTTATTGAATCTTTGCGGGGTGTTACTGAAAAGTAAAAAATCCAAAGAAGCTTTAAATCTGATGCAAACAGCTTCGGGGCAACTCAAAAAAACAAGCAATTATTATTATCGAATAGGATTTTCGGCTTTTTATGTTAAAACATTGGTTGTGAATGCTATGTATAAAAATGCCGAAGAATATGCCGAAACGTTTTGGCAGGCATACAAGTCGGAAATTTTATCGACACGTTGGCATTTGTTTTTCAGCTCTTTTTTTCAAGCTTTGGCTTTTACCGAAAAATACAATCGAATTATTTCTCTTTCAAAAAGTTACAAGCTTATTAACAAAGAAAAACAACAAATTGGAAACGCTAAATATTTACCTATTTTATTTTGGTACAATACCTTAGCCGAATATATGACCGGAAAAATTTCGGGTGCTAAATTGGAACAAATTATTATAAAATCGGCTAATTTGTTGGTACAGCACAATTATAAAATGAAAAAAGTAAAAGAATTATTAGACGAGCTGATGCAATTTGCACCTGTTCATTTCAAAAACATAAAATCGAATATTGAATTTTTGAAAATTTGCTTATAGCAGTTGTCAATTGGAGCGATTGGTCATTCATTCTTTTTTTATTGTCGGTAAAAAATGAAAAATCGCTACCAATTGTAAAATTTTAAATTTCAGATAATTGCAGATTTACTTAGCGATTTTTGCGGGCGAAATTTTTTAAAAAAAGTATTATTTTTATTTTAAAACCTTAAAATGGCAAGTCTGATGCTAACAAATTGAGAGGTATCAATTGTTTAGAAAATATGGAAAAATAATCATTCGTTCTACTTTATTTCACTACAGATGATATTTTTAAGTTAGCTAAATTCCAAGCTGTAAATTTTTAGAAAATGTCATACATATTGTTAATAAAGGAATAAGGTTTTGTAGCGAAGCTTATTTACTTGTTAGTAAGGAAATAAGGTTGGTTTTGTAATTCAAAAAACCTTATTCCATTATTTTTTTTAATTGGAACACGAATTAGTCAGCCTAATAACATGAGTTCGACATAAATAAATTAATTTATACTGTTGTTTTTTTTGAATTTTGAGCAACAAAGTATTTTTGAATATTTTTTTAAAAAAGATATTTCCTTATTTTTGCAAAAAAAATAATTGTATAAAAAAATGAAAAAATCCATTTCAATAAAAAATTTGCTGTACCCACTGCCTGCGGTGATGGTGAGCTGTGGAGCTAATGAATTGGAACACAATATAATAACGGTTTCGTGGACAGGTACGGTTTGTTCGCAACCGCTCATGGTTTACATTTCGCTGCGCAAAGAACGGCATTCGCACCAAATCATTAGCCGAAATAAAGAATTTGTTATCAACTTGGTAAACAAAGATTTAATGCCCGCAATGGATTGGTGCGGAGTATATTCAGGCAAAAATTTTAACAAATTTGTGGAAATGAAGCTAACCAAAGAAAAAGCTCAAAAAGTAAATGTGCCTTTGATAGCTGAATCGCCCGTAAATATTGAATGCCAAGTAACCGAAATAAAAGAATTGGGTACGCACGATTTGTTTTTGGCTGAGGTGGTTGCCATCAATGCCAACCAAGCATTTTTGAGGGAAAATGAACAAACCGTTGATTTGGAAAATGCCGATTTAATTCATTATACCGGTGGTTTTTATTATTCGCAAGGTGAAAAACTGGGGAAATTTGGATTTACATTGAAAAAATATTTTTTTTTGTAAAAAAGCAAACAAAAAAAGTTAAAAAATAGTCTGATAGCAAATATTTTATTTTCTTTGCAAAACTTTTTGTGCTGGTTTTGAACAATATTTTTAAGCTCTAAACATAAGTAAGTTTTTGATTTCTAATGTTATAATTTCTTTTGTAAAAACAAAAAACAAACAAAACAAACAAAACAAACAACAACATTCATGTCAGATACAAAATACATTTTTGTAACCGGCGGGGTTACTTCTTCTTTGGGAAAAGGAATAATTTCGGCTTCGCTGGCAAAATTATTGCAGGCAAGAGGATACAATGTAACCATTCAAAAACTCGACCCTTACATCAACATTGACCCCGGCACGCTCAATCCTTATGAACACGGCGAATGTTTTGTAACCGAAGACGGTGCCGAAACCGACTTGGACTTAGGGCATTACGAGCGTTTTTTAAACAAACCCACCTCGCAGGCTAACAACGTAACCACCGGACGGGTTTATCAATCGGTTATCAATAAAGAAAGGCGCGGCGATTATTTGGGCAAAACGGTTCAGGTCATTCCGCACATAACCGACGAAATTAAAAGAAGAATAAAATATTTGGGTTCAAAACTCAATTACGATATGGTGATAACCGAAATTGGCGGAACGGTAGGCGACATCGAATCGCTGCCTTACATTGAGACCGTTCGGCAATTGCGCTGGCAGTTGGGCTATCAAAACAGTGTTGTCATTCATTTAACCTTAGTTCCTTATCTTTCGGCGTCGGGCGAATTAAAAACCAAACCTACGCAGCACTCGGTTAAGCAATTGCTTGAAAACGGCGTGCAGCCCGACATTTTGGTTCTTCGCACCGAAAAAGAATTGGGACACGAAATTCGCCGCAAAGTGGGGCAATTTTGCAACGTAAACATCGAATCGGTTATTCAATCCATCGATGTATCAACCATTTACGAAGTTCCACTCAAAATGCAAGAAGAGAAATTGGATTTGGTGGTTTTGAAAAAATTGAATTTAGAAATAAAAGAAGAACCGAATTTAGCCCCTTGGAAAGATTTTTTACACAAAGTAAAAAATGCGGAAAGAACAGTGAAAATAGGCTTGGTAGGAAAATATACCGAACTACCCGATGCTTATAAATCCATCATAGAATCGTTCATTCATGCCGGAGCGGTGAATAACTGCAAAGTGCAAATCGATATGATTCACTCCGAAACACTCGAAAAACAAAACCCTGAGGATCGTCTTGCGGGTTTGCAAGGCATTTTGGTAGCTCCGGGTTTTGGACACAGAGGCATTAAGGGAAAAATAGAAGCCGTGCGTTTTGCACGCGAAAAAAACATTCCATTTTTGGGAATTTGTTTGGGAATGCAAATGGCAGTGATAGAATTTGGGATAAATGTATTAAATCTCGAAGGAGCGCACTCAACCGAAATGTACCGAAATACGCCGCACCCCGTCATTGACATTATGGACGAACAAAAAGAAATAACCGACAAAGGCGGCACCATGCGTTTGGGTGCTTACAAATGCAAATTATCGAAAACCAGCAAATTACAAAAAGCTTACGGCAAAACGGAAATTTCGGAACGCCACCGCCACCGCTACGAATTTAACAATAAATACCTCGAAATATACGAGAACGCCGGAATGAAAGCCACCGGAATCAATCCCGATACGGGCTTGGTAGAAATAGTGGAACTGCCTGAACTTAAATGGTTTGTGGGTGTGCAGTTTCACCCCGAATACAAAAGTACGGTGCTTAATCCGCACCCTATTTTTGTAAGTTTTGTGGAAGCTGCTGTTAGTCAAGGGTGAAAGGAGAAAGGTGAAAGGAGAAAGGTGAAAGGAGAAAGGTGAAAGGAGAAAGGTAAAGGGTGAAGTTTTTTTTTATAAAAAATTTAATTTAACAATAGAACAATTTAACAATTTAACAATAGAACAATTTAACAATAGAACAATTTAACAATATAACAATTTAACAATCGAATACAATAGAATTAAATTATGGACAAAAATTCAGTAATAGGATTGATTTTGATATTTGTGATAATAATGGTTTTCAGCTATTTGAATCAGCCGAGCCAAGAGGAATTGCAACAACAAAAGCAACGCCGCGACTCCATTGCTCTTGTGCGAAAACAAACAGAAGCACAACGTTTGGCGGAAGCCGAAAAAAATAAGAAAAAGAATTTACAAAACATTGACAGTTTATCGAAAGATTCAACAATCAACGATTCGGTCAAAAATGTAAAATTATACGAAGAATACGGCGCACTCTGGCAAGCTGCCGATGGAAAAGAAGAGTTTGTAACTTTAGAAAACGATTTGATAGAAGTAAAAATATCAACTAAAGGCGCAAGACCTTACGAAGTAAAATTAAAAAATTATGACCGTTTTGAAAAAGGTGGTAAAAAAGTATTGCTTTTTGAAGGTAAAAAAAGCCGTTTTACTTTAAATTTCTTTTCTCAAAATAGAAATATAACTACTGAAAATTTTTATTTTAAGCCTCGCGGCGAAATGAAAGTAAATGCCTCGAAAGATAAGAAACAGAGCATTTTACGTTTAGAAGCCGGCGATGGGCGTTTTTTAGATTTTATTTACACTTTAGAACCCAACAGTTACATTGTAAATTTTGACATAAAAATGTCGAATATGGACAATTTGATAGCTCAAAATACAACTTATCTCGATTTATTGTGGGAAATAGACCTTCCGCAGCAGGAAAAAGGACGCGATTGGGAAAATCAAAATTCGACCATTTATTTTAAATATTTGGAAGACGAGGAGATTGATTATCTCTCGGAAACTTCAGACGAAGATGACGAAGATTTGGGAACGCGAGTAAAATGGATTGCTTTCAAAGGACACTTTTTCTCCTCGGTTTTGATAGCCAAAGACGCTTTGTCGAGCGGCAAAGTGAAACAAAATGCCCTCAACGATACTTCATATTTAAAGCATTATGTAGCCGAAATGCGCTTGCCGTACAAATCGGAAAGTAAATACGAATACAATTCAAAATTTTATTTCGGACCCAACGATTACAGCACGCTCAAAGCCATTAGCGATGAGGAAAACTTGGAACTTCAAAACTTAATTACGCTCGGTTGGGCTTTGTTTCGCTGGGTAAATGTGTATGCCATCATTCCGTTGTTTGACTGGTTAGGCTCTTTTGGTTGGAGTTATGGACTTATTATTTTGATAATGACCGTGATTATAAAATTAGTTCTTTTTCCATTAACCTATAAATCGTACCTTTCTTCGGCTAAAATGCGCGTTTTGAAACCCGAAGTTGATGCTTTGAATAAAAAATTCGGTAAAGATAAGGTAATGGAAAAACAACAAGCTACTATGGCTTTGTATCGCAAAACGGGCGTAAACCCCATGGGCGGCTGCTTGCCTATGTTGCTCCAATTTCCTATTCTTATAGCCATGTTCCGCTTTTTTCCGGCGTCCATTCAACTTCGCCAACAGGCATTTTTATGGGCAACCGACCTTTCTACTTACGATTCTATTCTCGATTTGCCTTTTACAATTCCTTGGTACGGAGCGCACGTGAGTTTATTTACGCTACTTATGGCGGTTTCTATCGTATTGACTACCAAGATGAACAGTGCCGATATGAGCGGTAGCAATCAAATGCCGGGCATGAAAACCATGATGTATATGATGCCCGTAATGATGGTATTTTGGTTTAACAGTTATTCATCGGGTTTGAGTTATTATTATTTTATCTCAAACATTATCACCTTTTTACAAATGATTGCTATTCGCAAATTTTTTATCAACGAAGATGATATTTTGCGCAAATTGCAAGAAAATAAAAAGAAACCGGCTGTAAAATCAAAATTCCAACAACGTTTGGAAGACGCTGCTCGCTTGCAACAACAACGCAAAAAGTAAGTTTTCAAACCATTGATGGCGTAAATACTTAGCAAACAGCATTTTATACTACAAACGGTAACTTTGCCAAAGTTTAAAGATTTGGCAAAGTTATTAATTGCAGTTAAAGGAAACGCTCAATTTAGACTATCCGCACAAACCATAAAAAAAGTTTTCAATGAAAAAAAAATTAGTTTTAGCATATAGTGGAGGTTTGGATACTTCGTATTGTGTGAAATATTTTACAGATGAAGAAAATCTGGAAGTTCACACCATTTTAGTAAATACAGGAGGTTTCTCCGACGAACAATTGCAAAAAATAGAAGAAAAAGCTTATCAATTGGGTGCAAAATCGCACAAAACCTCAAACATTACTCACGAGTATTATGAAAAATGTATTAAATACCTTATTTTTGGTAATGTATTGAAAAACAACACGTACCCACTTTCAGTAAGTTCCGAGCGTACTTTTCAAGCCATAGAAATAGCCAATTATGCCCACGAACTAAAAGCCGATTTTGTAGCCCACGGAAGCACGGGTGCGGGCAACGACCAAGTACGTTTCGATTTGATTTTCAATCTTTTAATTCCTGAAATAAAAATAATAACGCCCGTTCGCGATAAAACGCTTTCGCGACAAGCCGAAATAAATTATTTGAAAATGAAAGGCTACGAAGCCGATTGGACAAAATCAACTTATTCCATCAATCAAGGCTTGTGGGGAACGAGTATTGGCGGAAAAGAGACTTTAACTTCCGATAAAACCTTGCCCGAAGCCGCTTATTTGAACCAATTAACGCAAAATGAACCTGAAAAGTTGGAAATAGAGTTTTTAAACGGCGAAATTGAAGCTTTGAACGGAGAAAAATACCAAAATAAAGTAAAAGCCATTCAAAAATTGAACGAAATAGGCTCAAAGTTTGCTTTGGGGCGCGGAATGCACGTTGGCGACACCATTTTAGGCTCCAAAGGCAGAGTTGGCTTTGAAGCTCCGGCAGCTTTGCTGGCTATTGAAGCGCACCGCACCCTCGAAAAATATGTGCTTACCAAATGGCAAATGCACTGGAAAGAACAATTAGCCAATTGGTACGGAATGCTCTTGCACGAAGCTCAATACCTTGACCCTGTGATGAATAACATCGAAAAATTCTTAGAAGATACTCAAAAAACCGTTTCCGGCAAAGTTTTCATTCAACTGTATCCGTATCATTTTGTGGTAGAAGGCATTGAAAGTCAATACGATATGGTTAGTAGCAAATTTGGAACGTATGGCGAAGAAAATACACTTTGGACAGGTGAAGATGCTAAAGGTTTTACCAAAATACTTTCCAATCAAATTAAATTATTCAGAGCTGTAACTCAAAAGGAAATTTAAAAATTTGAAAATAAATATTTGATTTTTTTCAAATTTTCAAAATAAATGCAAAATAAATTTCCGAAAGGTTTAAATTTAAGAAAAGTATTATTAATCAAACAAATACAATGAAAAGAAAACTCAATTGTTTCTTTTCACTATGTATTTTTTAAAACAAATAATGGACAATAATAACTTTTTAGACCCGAAAATAGTAGAATTTATAAAAGAACATCACGTTTTAACTTTGGCAACGAGCCGCAACAACGAGCCTTATTGCGCCAATTGTTTTTATGCTTACATAGAGAGTAAAAATGTTTTCGTATTTACTTCCGATTTGGAAACCAAGCATGTGAAAGACTTTGAATTTCAAAACAAAGTAGCAGCTTCTATTGTGTTGGAAACAAGCATAATAGGTAAAATTCAAGGTTTGCAAATTACCGGCAAAGTGGAATTGCCAAAGGAAACAGAAAAGTATGAAATTCAAAAAGCTTACTTAAAAAAATATCCGTTTGCAGTAATTATGAAAACTCATTTATGGGTTTTGACTCCCGATTTTTATAAATTTACGGATAATCGTTTGGGTTTTGGTAAGAAAATTTTTTGGCAAAAGCCATAAAAAAAAGCATAGAGCTTAACAAAGCCCTATGCCGCATGAAAACTAACAAACAAGATTAACGTTAAAGTGAATAATTATCTATTACTAAGCAAAAAAACTATCTTTATCTGCAAAACTTGATATTTATTTAAAATTATGAAACAGTGATACAAAGGTAAAAAAAAAAATTGAATTTGTCAATTTTTTTTGAAAAAAAATTAATTTAAAGTACTGTTTTCAAACAACATTATTTTCAATATACTGTAAATCAATTCAATAGATTACGTTAAATTTTTAATAATTTTTTTTAAAATTTTAATTTTTTTATATCAATTTTTTTTATAAACTTGCAAAAACTTTTTATTATCAAACCATTTCTATCAATTTATTTTCAAAAAAAAAAAAAAATGCCAAAATTTAGTAAACCTGAAAATTGCCAAATTTGTCCATACAAATCGGAATTTCTGAAATTATTACCCACTTCAGAAATCGATTCGATACAAAATGGCTGTTTGATAATAAATTTTAAACGCGGCGAAACCATAAGCAAACAGGGTTCAAAAGCTACTCATGTGCTTTATTTAGCTAAGGGTTGCGTAAAAGTTTCGCACGAAGGGAAATCAAAAAATACCATATTTAGCGTAATCAATAAAAAAGGCTATATTGGTTTGCATTCTATTTTTACCGACCAGATACATCGGTTTAATATTCAAGCAGTTGAAGATGCAAAAATATGTATGATAGAGGCAAATTTGTTTGTATCGATAGCCAAAGCGAATCCCGATTTTTTAATGGTATTAACCAAACAAATCAGCCAATCGGTGAATTGTGTTTTCGATAAATCGGTAACTATCAGCGAAAAGCATTTAAAGGCACGTTTGGCAGATGTGTTGCTTGAGCTAACGGACAATGTGTTTTGCTCTACTCAATTTGCTATGCCATTCACACGCAAAGAGTTAGGCGAAATGGGCGGCATGACCACAGAAAATGCAGTGCGCACTTTAACCGAACTAAAAAAAGAAGGCATCATCAACGAAACGGGTCGCCAATTTGAGATACTTCAATTGGATTTATTGCGAAAAATTAGCGAAATTGGCTAAATTTTAGTCTTCGGTAACTTGTATGGCTTCGTCTATGGCAACTCTTTTACCATTTACGTAACCCACTACAAATGCGTCTTTTACGCCTAAATTTTCGGAAACATTTTTAGCAACATAATAATCGGAATATTCGCCCACCATGTATTTGTACAAACGGTCGTCTGAAGTGTAATCTTCTTGTATAATGGTTTTTATGCTGTACTTTCGTTGCAAATCTTCTACTTTTTTTTGCTCCGAAGTAGCCATAATTTGAATTTTATAAATTACAATATTTTTGCTTTTAGAGTGCGAATAATTAATATTTTCGTCATTACCTAAATCGGCAGTGGCTTTTTCGTAGTTATTTCGCTCGTAACAATTGATAAAAGTGCAGAAACACTCGTTTAAATAATCGATTCCTTCGGCATGTAAAAATCGGATTTCATTAATTTGCTTCTTCAACGATAATAGATTTTTTTGCTGCCCAAGTTCTGTCGCAGATTTTTTTAATTGAACTTTTATGGCTTTAGCACTTTCTAATAACTTATTTACTTTCAATCGTTTGGCTTGTTCAATCGTTTTGTAAGTAGTTATTTTTTCGGCATAGACGCTGTAAATAATCAGGTAATGTTCTAAGTAGCATTTTCCAATATTTAAGAGTTCTTGTTTTGAATTTTCTTCTAAAACTTCTATCCTTTTTTGGGTTAATTTGAGTTCTTTGTTGCTATAAGTGCTTTGTTTTTCGTTCAATTGATAGATTGTTTTATCGTTTTGTTCTATTTGAACATTCGATTGCTGAATGTTATACATTAAAATTTCGGCTTCGCTCAATTCAGAATACCTATCGCTCGAAATTTCATTTTTTATCAATTCCGATTGCGAAAAAAAGCTTTGTGCTGTTAAAATTTTTGAACAAAAAATAATAAGCAATATTGAAAATAAGTTTTTTAATACTATTTTTTCTGTTTTCATACCCGAAAAATTTATTATTTTTTTATATTTTTTTTTGTAAAAAAAATATATTTATTACTTAATATGTTATTTTTTAATTATTTAATACTAAAATAATGTTTGTTTTGATTTGACAAAATTAACAATATAGTTTCTAATATCCAAATATATTTTCAAAATAAAACAAAAAAATATCTTTTTTTTATACCCTAAAATTTTAACAAACCATTAAATTAATCGATTTTGGTTTTAAATATTAAAAATTGTGTTCTTTCTTTTACTTATTTATCTGATTTATAAAATTTTATAAAAAACAAACAACTTACTAACATATACCCTTACACGTAAAGAAACGAATTTTTAAAACTTTCATTATTCTAAGCAAATAAATATAAAAAATCCTTTTTTAACCATTTTTTTTTAAAAAAAAATAACATTTACAAAGATAGTATAAATTTTAATGAAAATGAAATTTTTTTTAATAATTTTGATAAAAAACATAAGAAAAACCAAGCGAGTTTGTAAAAAAAAGCTTATTGAAACAGCGTTTGCCTTTTTTATTCTTGAAAAGCAAATTTCAAACTTGGTAAAATGGAACACTTATTTTTTAAATTTTTGAATTGGTACAATAAATTTGAAATTTGGGTTTCCAATTAAATGGTATCAAAAATAAAATGAATAACAATTAGAGGCAAAAACTCGGAGAGTTCTATTCGCAAAGTCTTTAAAGCGTTGGTAATTTGCAATTCAACGGTTCGTTTCGATAAATTTAGGCTGTCTGCAATTTGTTGATTGCTCAGACCTTTGAATCGGCTCATTTCAAATATTTCGCGGCAACGGGGAGTTAATTTTAACATGCTTTTTTCAATAATTGTGCGCAATTCGGTTTCGGCATACAAATATTCTAACGACAATTCGGATTGAGGTGAGGATAAATTGATTTTGTTTTTGTATTTGGTTTCTACTTTTTGATGTTTCTGAAAATCAATACATTTATTTTTTATTGCTGTAAATAAATAGGCTTTAAGCGAAGAAGTTACATTTATTTGCGAATGTTCCAACCAAAGTTTTACAAAAAAATCTTGAACGATGTCTTCAGCCGCCGTTTTATCGTTGGTAAAACGCACGGCAAAATGGCAAAGGCTTGAATAATAGTAATTAAACACATAGTCAAAGACTAATTTATTGTTTTGCTTTAATCCGTTTATAATTGTAAGTTCTGTCATTGCACTATAAAATAGATTACAAAAGTACTTTTTTTATTAGAATCAAAGAAAGAAAATGTAAAAAAAAATTATGATTTGGTGCAAAACGTTTGATTTATCGGTAAATTTTTGTAAAAAAAATAAAACCAGACAGTTTTAAAAAAAATCTGTCTGGCTGGTATTCAATTATTTATAAATTAATTTTAAAAAATTTGATTGATTTTGGCTTAGATAATTTTTAATTCTTTTCCCACTTTAATAAAAGCTTCAACGGCTTTGTCTAAATGTTCTTTTTCGTGAGCAGCCGAAAGTTGAATGCGAATGCGGGCTTGCCCTTTAGCCACTACGGGATAATAAAAACCAATTACATAAATGCCTTCGTCGAGCAATTTTGCTGCAAAATCTTGAGAAAGTTTTGCGTCATAAAGCATTAAGGCAATAATAGCCGAGTCTGAAGGTTTTAAATCAAAACCGGCAGCCGACATTTTTTCTTTAAAATAAAGGGCGTTGCTCATTAACTTATCTCTTAAATGAGTTGAAGTAGAAAGCATATCGAAAACCGTAAGTGCCGCTCCCACAATAGCGGGCGAAAGCGAATTGGAAAACAAATAAGGGCGCGAACGTTGGCGCAAAAGGTCGATGATTTCCTTTTTTCCGGTTGTAAAACCGCCCATAGCACCGCCCAAAGCCTTGCCAAGCGTAGAAGTAATAATATCTACACGCCCCATAACATTGTGGTATTCGTGGGTTCCTCTACCGGTTTTTCCTATAAAACCCGAAGCGTGGCTGTCGTCAACCATTACCAAGGCATCGTATTTTTCGGCTAAATCGCAAATTTCGTTCAGCTTGGCTATGTCGCCGTCCATAGAAAAAACTCCATCGGTTACAATAACTCTAAATCGCTGAGCTTGAGCAGTTTTAAGATGCTCTTCGAGTTCTTGCATGTTGCCGTGTTTGTATCTATATCTTACGGCTTTCGCCAAACGAACACCATCAATAATCGAAGCATGATTTAATTCGTCTGAGATAATAGCGTCATTTTCAAGGAAAAGGGGTTCAAAAACACCTCCGTTGGCATCAAAAGCAGCGGCATATAAAATTGTGTCTTCCATACCAAAAAAATCGGCAATTTTATTTTCCAACTTCTTGTGAATATCTTGCGTTCCGCAAATAAAACGCACCGACGACATTCCGTAACCGTGTGTATCCAAAGCTTTTTGCGCGCCTTTAATAACTTGCTCATTGCCCGACAAGCCTAAATAATTGTTGGCGCAAAAATTTAATACTTTTTTTCCGGTATTTAATGTAATTTCTGCACCTTGCGCACTGGTAATAATGCGCTCGTTTTTGTACAAACCCGCTTGTTTTATGGCTTCGAGTTCGGCAGCCAAATGTTGTTGTAATTTTCCGTACATTGCTTTTTTGGATTATTATTGTATGTTTTTTTTGTTTTCAAAAGTAGAAATATTTCTTTTTTGAAAAAAAAGTTTTTTTATGTTTAAAAATATAAAAAAAAAATTGGTTTTAGGTTTTAGGAATTAGCTATATTTAATTCAATGTCGCCAAAGTTAAGTTTTTTTCAAAAAAGAAAAATCCTATTGGCTAAGCAATTCAAAACCGCTTAGCGGTTTTTGTTTTACTGATGGATAAAAAGTTTTCGGGTATTTTGATTGGTGGATAGGGTTTTGGATTTTAGGTAAAGGTTTTTGGGAAATGTTGCTAAAAGAAAGAGTTTGGCGGCATGGAATAATTTTTTGGTGAACAGATTTTTCGTTTTGCGTGAAAGGGTTTTTCTTTTGCGTGAAACGATTTTTTTTGTTCGGACAAAGCCAGATAGCGTGGTGTCAAAGCCAGATAGCGTGGTGTCAAAGGTTTTAAAGTGCGTGAAAAGGTTTTTTGTCTGGTGTCAAAGGTTTTTAGTCTGGTGTCAAAGCCAGATAGTCTGGTGTCAAAGGTTTTTAGTCTGGTGTCAAAGCCAGCGGGTCTGGTGTCAAAGGTTTTTGGTCTGGTGTCAAAGCCAGCGGGTCTGGTGTCAAAGGTTTTTGGTCTGGTGTCAAAGCCAGCCGGTCTGGTGTCAAAGCCAGCGGGTCTGGTGTCAAAGGTTTTTGGTCTGGTGTCAAAGCCAGCCGGTCTGGTGTCAAAGCCAGCGGGTCTGGTGTCAAAGGTTTTTGGTCTGGTGTCAAAGCCAGCGGGTCTGGTGTCAAAGCCAGCGGGTCTGGTGTCAAAGCCAGCGGGTGTCCTTTCCTAAAATAGCTTGGTGGATTTAACTTAAATTAACGTTAAAAA
>DYNA01000246.1 GCA_020721325.1 Paludibacter propionicigenes | reverse complement strand
TTCGAGTACGTCAGTTTAGCAAACTGGTGGTTTCAGCCACTCACCCACCTCTCCTTAAAAAGCGCAGCAAAGATAATACTTATTTTTAATACTCAAAATTTTTTTTTTATTTTTTTCAAAAAATAAAATTAAATTTTTGTTTATTTACTGGTAATCAAAAAAATAAGTATTGCATTTTTTTTATTTTTTTACCAAAAAAAAGCTTTTTAGGGCTATTCGTCTTCGTATTTTCTTTTCCTACCGGGTTTTTTCTTTTTTATTTCGGTTTCAAAAAAGCTTTCGATGGTCTTTTCAATGGTTTCTTTGAGTTGTTCCATTTGAGTTAAACTCAATTTGGGTTTTGCGCTTTCTTCTTCGTCGGTCTTGGTCAATTCCGATACCGTAACACTTAATACATTTGCTATTTTTGATAAAGCAGTGATGCTATAATTGTTTGAATCGGGACGACTCAACATAACGCGTAAACTTACCGTAGGAATACTTGCTTCGCGAGCTAAACGAGCTACCGACCAGCCTTTTTCTTTGCGTAAATGCTCTATTTTTGATGTTATATTCATAATTTTTTTTTTAAAAATTAAACTGATTTTATTTTTTTACAAATATAATAAAAGATTATTATTTTTCATAATTTTTTTTAATAAACTTTTAAAAAAATCATATTCTTTTTTTTTTGATGCGTTTTTTCATATTTTTTTAAAACAATTTTTAATGTGTTAAAACAAAGATATTCAATTATTTAAACCAGATATTTATAAATATTTATAGTCTTTAGTAAAAAATTTATATTTCATTTTTTTTACTTGATTTAAGATTTTTTTTTATGTTTTGTGCGTTATGAATAAATAAATATACTAAAAATATCTTTTTTTTGCGGTTTTTTTTCTATTTGAAAAAAGATTTTTTAATTTTAAATATGTAAATCTTTGAAATTAGTTTATATTATTTCTTTCGATTTTTTTGGTTCTAAACGGGTACGCTTATTTTGTAAAAAAGTTCACAAAAAAATGATTCAGCCCGCCAAACACATTGTTTTAGAAGTATTTCCCAAAAACTTTACAAAAAATCCAAAACTCTACCCACCAATAAAAATACCAGAAATTTTTTTATTCACTTCTAAAAACAATATTTATTTCAATTTTTTAAATTTATTCAATTGTTTTCGATTTTAGGAATTAAGCATTGGGTAAAAAAATAATATTTTAACCTAATTGCTTAACCATAAAACCCTTATCCTTTTAGTAGAACCCAATACCTAAAACCAAATTCATTTTCGTATATCACTTTGTTGCTTTTTTAAGAATCATACAAATATTAAACGAACTATTGTTAAGTATAATTTTTTCTTTATTTTTGCATTCGATGTCTTTTTTTCACTACTTTATGTTTGATTGCGAACTAAATTCTAAAGTACTGAATTTTAGACCCCTTTCCAAATTTCAACAAAAAAATACTTAATCCGAAATTTTAACTTTTATAAAATGAATTTCTTTTTATATTTGCATTAAAAAAAAATGAATATGGTTGATACTTTTTTTGTAAAAAAATTATTAACCATAAGTAAATCTTCAAAATTAATATATACTTTTCTATGTGTTGTTTGTGATTTAAAGTTGTGTTCTGAGAAGTTCTAATTATTTGATTAACTACAAAGTACACAAATAAAAACACAAAAAATACAATGAAATAAAAGCCATTAAATAGATTTTTAAAAATAGAAACAAATTTAGAAGGCTTACTTAGACCATTTTAACCGTAAAACAATTTAACAATTGAAAAATTGAGTTTAGAATTTTATACCATTTTTGTAAGTTTGATAGTTATCGATATTTCGGTGGCAATAATAATACTATTTTATATTTTGCGTATCGAACGCAACAAATGGTTTATAAATGCTTTTTTTCTGCAAAGGATATTAGAAACGATAAGCTTTATAGGTATTGGCTTGCGTTATAAAATACCCGATTTTATTTCTATTGAAATTGCAAATGTTTTACTTTTTATCAGTTTTTATATCCAAATAATCAGTGTAACGTCTTTCGATGGAAAACTGAAAAAAACATTGGCTCTTGTTTTAGGATTTTTTTCGTTTTTGGCTTCCTTGCTTTTCATATTAAATGCTCACAACCAATTAGATAGAGTAATCGTTCAGTCGAGCAGTATTGTTATACTTTCGCTCACGGCGGTTTTTTGTTTGGTAAAAAATAGGAAAAACTATCAAATGCCTTTGTTAATAGCTTTCGGTTATTTTTTGTATGCCGCTTTTAATGCTTTTCGAGCTTTGTTTTTAATTGTTCTACAGCCTGAAAATTATGAATTTACAACTCTTTTCTTAATCGACAAAATAGGTATTTTGGGTGGAATGTATATTATTTTGAGTACTTCGGTTGGCTTTTTTATGCTCATTAACGAAATAAAACAAAAAACGATTGAAACCAATAATGGTATGATAAACACCGCTTTAGAGCAAAGTCCCGTATCGGTCATTATCACCGATTTGGATAGAACCATCAGATATGTAAATCCAATTTTTGAAAAGCGTTCGGGATATAGTTTAAGTGAAAGCAAAGGGTTGAAACCCGATATTTTAAAAAGCGGGCTTACGCCAAAAGAAACATACAAAGAACTTAATCAAAAGTTAAAAAACGGAGAAGTTTGGCAAGGCGAATTTGTAAATAGAAATAAACAGGGCGAACTTTACTACGAAGAAGCCGTAATTGCTACCATTAAAGATAAAAAAGGCGAAAAAGCCTATCACATAGCTTTTAAAATAGATATTTCTGAAAACAAACGTTTACTTGCCCAAGCCAAAGAAAACGAGCAAAAATTTAGAGCCATTTTTGAACAAGCCGGCGTGGGAATGGCTGTTTTAAATACCCAAACCGGAGAGTTTGTTCGTGTAAATCAAGTTTATTGCCAATTTGTTCAGTATTCTTTAGAAGAAATGCTTGAGCGCACTTTTCTTGACATTACTCACCCCGAAGACTCCGATACAAACCTAAACTCAAATTTTGCGTTAATCGATGGAACGTTGAAAACTTTTTCCTACGACAAACGCTACATTCGCAAGGATAAGGAAATTGTTTGGGGGCGTTTAACCATTTCGCCCATGTGGAAAGACGGCGAAAAACCACTGGTTTATTACCACATAGCCATAGTGGAAGACATAACCGACCGCAAACGCAACGAATTGATTATTAACAAACAAAACACAGAGTTAAAAAAACTCAACACCGACAAAGACCGTTTTATGCAAATTTTAGCTCACGATTTGCGCAATCCGTTCAATGCTTTATTGGGAATTTTAGATTTGTTGGTTACCAATTACGATAAATATTCTTCCGAAAAAATTGAAAAACTTTTAAAACTGCTGCACAATTCTACATATAATACTTATAATTTATTAGAAGATTTGCTACTTTGGTCAAAATCGCAAGCCGGACAATTGGCTTTTCAACCCAAAGAAATTTTACTTGAAGAAATAACAAAAGACGTTATTTCAACGCTTCAGGTGATAGCCGATTCAAAAAATATTTCGCTTAGTTATTCCGAAATTGGTTTTATTTTAGCCTTTGCCGATTTAAACATGGTCAAAACCATTTTGAGAAACCTCATTTCAAATGCCATAAAATTTACCAATTCCAATGGCTCAGTGATGGTTTCGGTAAAACTTCAAAATGCAATGGTAGAAATATCGGTAATTGACAACGGAATTGGCATAGACGAGGAAACAATTAGCAAACTATGGGTATTGCCACATACTACCGAAGGCACTTCGGGCGAAAGAGGTACGGGATTAGGTTTACTTTTGTGCAAAGAATTTGTTGAACGCCACGGCGGTAAAATCTGGATTGAAAGCCAAGTAAATAAAGGCAGTTCATTCAAATTTACACTTCCGATTTTTTTAAAATAAGATTGTTAGCGCAAAATGCCGGAATTATTGTAAAAAATAAAAAAATTAAGTTTTTTTTTAAAAAAAATTCTAATAAATAATTGTTACATTACTAAATTATTTTATTTTCATAGAAGCAAAAAAACTCAAACTAAACTAATTTAATTATTTTTACCTTAAATTCACAATTCATTGTATCAATCGTTAGCAAAATGTGTAAAAATTAAACAACATCAAGCTGGTTATTAATAGATTCAAACAAAGAATTGCGGATTTAAGATATAATTTTAAAAAAAAAGAAGTTAAAAACAAAAACTTAAAGCATTAAAAATCGCTTTAAAAGAAAATTTTACCAACTTTAAAAACGTTTAACATAACCATGACAATAAGGTTCTTTACCGTTTTTTTGGTAATATTCTTGATGATAATCTTCAGCTTTCCAGAAAGGGCTAAGCGGAAGTAAACCGGTAGCAACGTCAAAACCTTTCTTTTCTAAAATTGCAATTAGCTTTAAAAGCGTTTGTTTTTCTTCCTCTGAAGCGTAAAATGCCACCGATAAATATTGTTCACCAATATCGGGACCTTGTCCGTTGGTTTGAGTAGGGTCGTGAATTTCAAAAAATACCCGTGCAATGTTTTCAAAATTCGTTTTTTTAGGGTCGTAAGTAACTTCAGTAACTTCGTAATGTCCTGAGCCTCCGGCACATACTTCTTTGTAAGTAGGGTTTTTCGTTTTTCCGCCCATGTAGCCAACTTCACAATCGACAACGCCAATGGTTTTGGAAAAATAATATTCCATACCCCAAAAGCAACCGCCCGCAAAATAAGCTTTTTTCAATTTTTCGCTTTCTAACCGTAAAGGCTCGAAAGTTAATGAAACTGAATTGACACAATGTCGAATATTTTTGTCTGTAAATCCCTCACCCTCAAAAACATGTCCCAAATGACCATTGCATTTGGTACAAATTATTTCAGTTCGCCTTCCGTCCTTATCTAAAACACGTTTTACAGCACCTTCAATTTCTTCGTCAAAGGAGGGCCAGCCACAATGACCGTCAAATTTGTCGTTCGATTTATAAAGTGCCGCACCACATTGTTTGCAATGATAAGTGCCTGTTTCCCAGTGATTATTGTACATTCCGGTAAAAGGAATTTCAGTGCCTTTATCAATAATTACGGATTTTTCTTCTGGAGTTAAATCTCTGTATGTCATAATTTTATCTGTTTTTTTGTTTTCTTTATTTGTTTCAGGAATTTTTACAGAGCAAATTTCTATAAAAAGCCCGAAAAATAAACTAATTAATCCTATTTTAAAAATTGTTTCCATAAAAAAATTATGTTATAAAAAATTTCACTAAAATACGCTTTTTCTCAAATATTTTTTGTATTTTTGTAAAAAAAAAATTAAAAAGCCATGTATTTAGCTCCTTTAAATTACGACCGTTTCTTTAAAAAAGTTT
>DYNA01000004.1 GCA_020721325.1 Paludibacter propionicigenes | reverse complement strand
GTGTTCAAACAGTTCGCAAAACTAAAAAGAATATTTTAACTGAAAAAAAAAAAAAATGATGTTTAAAAACATAGAATAGATAGCACATGAAAAAAAGCAGAAATTTGAAAAAAAAGGTTTTTTTTACAAAAAAATAGTTTATTTTGCAAAAAAATAACAACGATAATCCATTCATGCAAAAATTCAAAAAAATACTATTTTTTTATCTTATTTTACATTTCGGTATCACCGCATTTTCACAAAACAGTGTAAAGTTTGAGCATATTTCGCTGTTGGAAGGCTTATCGCAAAGTTCTGTAAATCAAATCATTCGCGACGAATACGGTTACGTGTGGTTTGCCACGCTCGACGGCTTAAATCGCTACGATGGTTACAGCATTGAAGTTTTTAGAAATCACCCCAAAAAGCCACATTCCATAGCCGACAATGCAATAACTTGCCTTCACGAATCGCCCGACAAAGAAATTTGGGTAGGTCATAAAAAAGGAGGTATTTCGGTTTATGACAAAATCAGTCGAAACTTTAAACATTTCAAGCAAAATGAAAAGGATACTTCCGTAAATGCCAACACATTAATAAACAACGACATAACCAGCATTTGCAGCGACCGATACGGCAACATTTGGATAGCCACCACTCGCGGGCTTTCGCGCATGAAACGGCAAAAAACACCAAGCGGAAAAACCAAAATAATTTACACCAATTTTGCCACGTTCACCCAACCGCATTTTATATTTTCAAACGAAATAAACAAAATTAAATGCCTTGGCGATACGCTCTGGATTGCTTCCAACAACGGGCTTAGTATATTGAATATCAAAACTTTAAAAACTCAAAAAATAGATTACAATGCCTTGTCTGCTCAAAAAATAGGTTTGAAAGTAAGAGATTTTATTTTTGAGAAAAACTCAAAAATTTGGATTGCAACGGACAATGGTTTGGGGCATTATTCTTTGAAAACCAAGAGTTTAGAAAGTTTTTTTACAAAAACGGCAAACTTTGATTTTATCAGCCCGCACATCAGTTCAAACAGCATCAACACCTTATTTTTAGACCAAGACAGCTCGCTTTGGATAGGAACAGCAGACGGATTGAATCATTTTTTGCCAAGAAAAAAACATTTTGAAATCTACCGAGCAAGTATTTTTAACCCGGACGGATTAAATTCGAGCGAAATTTTGTCGCTTTTCATCGACAGCGAAGGCATTCTTTGGGTTGGCACATCGCTGGGCGGAGTAAACAAATGGAATCGTCCGGCTAAGCATTTCAAAACCATCAGAAACATACCTTTTGACCTTAAAAGCGTAGCTTCCAATCGAATACGCTGTTTTTATGAAACCCGCGACTCGGCAATTTGGATAGGAACGGTGGACAAAGGTTTGGAGCGTTGGAATAGAAAAACCGATGATTTTGAGCATTTTAACATTTTTTCCGATTTGCACATTCGCGCCATTGTGGAGGACAGTTTGGGGCAACTTTGGTTGGGAACAAACGCACAAGGTCTCGATTTATTCAACCCCAAAACCCGAACGGTACAAAATTTCAATACCCGAAATTCAAAATTAACGCACAATTCCATTTGGACTTTGCTCATCGATTCGCAAAACCGGCTTTGGGTAGGAACGAGCGGCGGCGGTGTGTGCGTAGCCGATTTGAACCGTTTTGAACGCGAGGGACGGCTAATTTTCAAAAATTATTCGCCCATAGAAAAAGATTCTTTTAGCCTAAGCGGAAAAGAAATTTCGTGCATTATTCAAGACAAAGACCAAAACATTTGGATTGGCACACGCGACAATGGATTGAACAAATTAGCTCCCAATAGCCAAAAATTTGAACATTTCAAGTTTTTGCCCGATGAAATTAAAAATCAAGAAGTGGACAGAATTTATTGGATTCTTGAAGACTCCGAAGATACCGTTTGGGTTAGCACACGCGGAACACTCAGCAAATACAGCAAAAAACAAAACAAATTTACGCATTACAATTATTTTAATTACAACATTCCCAATCCGGTAATGATGTGTTTGTTGGAAGATTCTAAAAAAAATATTTGGATTTCGACCAATTTGGGTTTGTCGTGTTTTGACAAAAAAACAAAAAAAGTTCAAAATTATGATGTAACCGATGGCTTGCAATCGAACGAATTTATGGTGGGTTCGGCATTGAAAACCTTCGATGGACAACTCATGTTTGGAGGTCAAACGGGTTTCAACGCTTTTTTCCCTGCCGACATAAAAGACAATGAACACGAGCCTCATGTATTGATAACCAGCTTTTTAGTCTTCGACAAAGCCTTCATGCTCGATACGGCTGTTACCGAAAAAAAACACATTGTTTTGGATTACTCCGAAAATGCTTTTACCTTTGAATTTGTTGGTTTTGAATACGTTAATCCACTACGCAACAAATACAAATACCGACTGAAAAACTACGAAAAAAAGTGGCGCGAAGCCGGAACACGCCGATTTGCATCTTATACCAACATTCCGGCAGGAATTTACGCTTTTGAAGTTTTGGCTGCCAACAACGACGGCTTTTGGTGCAAAACCGGAAAAAGTGTAATTGTAGAAATTTTACCTCCTTTTTGGCAAAGAACTTGGTTTATTCTATTGGTTTTGAGTATTTTAGGCTTAATTGCTTATTTTTTGCTTCACTTGCGCGATGTGCATCGCGACAAAAGCGAATTGGAACAAAAAGTGATTTTGCGAACCAAAGAAATCAACGAAAAAAAGGAAGCCATTGAAAAAATCAATTCCGAACTCAACGAAAAACAAATAGAAATTCTCAACAAAAACGAAGAATTGAAAGTGCAGCAAGAGCAAATTATGGAAAAAAATGAAGAGCTTTTGCAACAGCAAGAAGAAATTTTAGCACAGCGCGATGCCCTTGAACATCAACGAGATATATCGGAAGAACGCCGACAAGCCATGACCGATTCCATTACTTATGCCCAACGCATTCAAGCTGCCATTTTACCGCCAACGCAAAGCATCAATCAAATGGTGGAAGACCACTTTGTGCTTTACAAACCGCGCGATGTAGTGAGTGGCGATTTTTATTGGGCTATTAAAAAAAGCGACAAATTGATAGTGGTAGCCGCCGACTGCACCGGACACGGCGTGCCGGGTGCTTTCCTGAGCATGTTGGGCATTTCGTTTCTCAACGAAATAGTTGGTAAACAAAAAATAGTGGTGGCAGCCGAAATTTTGGGGCATTTGCGCAAGCACCTCATTGAAGCCTTGCACCAAACGGGCGACATGTACGAATCGAAAGACGGCATGGACGCGGCTCTTTGCGTGATAGATACTCAAAAAATGGAACTGCAATTTGCCGGAGCTTACAATCCGCTTTGGCTTTGCCGATTTGATGCAAACAATGAGCGACAACTCATTGAACTTAAAGCCGATAGAATGCCCGTTGGCATTTCTGACCGACAGCACATTCCTTTTACCAATCACTTACTCAAAATAAAAAAAGATGACTTAATTTATTTATTTTCAGATGGTTATGCCGACCAATTCGGCGGTCCGAATTATAAAAAATTCAAAAACAATAAGTTTAAAGAACTTCTTTTGCAAATTTTCAACGAACCTCTTGAAATTCAAAAAATTACATTAGACGAAACCCATAACAACTGGCGCGGCGAAGAGGAACAAATAGACGATATTTTGGTTTTTGGAATTAAAATTTAGAAAAATACTTAATTAATTTTTAATTGTTAATAACTATACTAAAAACGGGATAAATTTTAATATTTATTACTACGTAACTACAACTTTTCCAAAGTTTTAGGACTTTGGAAAAATTAAATAATAAAGCGTTTGCAGTATAATGTTGTTTGTATTTTTTTCGAGTAAAGATTTTCCATTTTATTTTCAATCCTTTTCAATTATTACTTGATTACTTTATCAAGCCAATCGCCTATTTTACTTAGCACGTAAAACACAACAATCACTAAAATTGTGGCTATAAAAGTTTTCATGTTTTTATAATTGAACGATTTTATATTGTATTTTAAAGGGATAAAATTGGAGCTTTTATTTTTATGTAAGTACTTTGTAATCAAAATTTTGCCAAAGTAAAAAAACTTTGGCAAAGTTACCGTTTGCAATCTATTTACAAACTCCAATATTTTAAAGTTTTTATCTTATTTTTAAAAACACCTTTGATATCAACAAAAAGAGCGTTTTCGTTGGCAAAATTTAAAAAATAAGTTTCGTCCAAATCCAAATATTGTTGGTGGCTTACCGCCAAAATGATTACATCATATTTTTGCTTAGGTTCTGATATTAAGCTAATTGCATATTCGTGGAGTACATCATTGGGTTCGGCGTAAGCATCGGTTACATCAACTTGAATGGTATAAGATTGCAACTCGGAAATCAAATCGGCAACCTTTGAATTGCGAATATCGCTCACATTTTCTTTAAACGTAATGCCAAGCACTAAGGCTTTGGTTTCATTCAAATTTTTCTTTTCAGCCAACAATTTTTTAACAATTTGGCTCGAAATATAAGGAGCCATATTGTCGTTTATGGAGCGTCCGGCATTGATAATTTGAGCATGAAAGCCGTATTCTTTGGCTTTGTACGACAAATAATAAGGGTCAACGCCTATGCAATGCCCGCCGACCAAACCCGGAAAGAAATTGAGGAAATTCCACTTGGTTCTGGCGGCTTCCAAAACTTCGTAGGTATTAATTTTCATTTTATCAAAAATCATCGAAAGCTCGTTCATAAAAGCTATGTTGATGTCGCGCTGCGTGTTTTCGATTATTTTTGCAGCTTCGGCTACCTTAATGCTTGAGGCTCTGTGTATTCCGGCGGTTATAATCAACTCGTAAGTTTGGGCAATGCTCTGCAACGATTCGGCGTCGCAGCCCGAAACTACTTTGGTTATCTTAGTGAGTGTGTGGGTTTTATCACCCGGATTGATTCGCTCAGGCGAAAAACCGACTTTAAAATCATCTACAAATTTTAATCCCGAATTTCGTTCCAAAATCGGCACGCAATCCTCTTCGGTACAACCCGGATAAACGGTCGATTCAAAAACCACATAATCGCCTTCTTTCAAAACCTTACTCACTGTGTCAGTGGCACTTAGCAAAGGTTTTAAATCGGGCTGTTTGAACTCATCTATGGGCGTAGGAACGGCTACAATGTAAAAATTGGCTTTTCGCAAATCGTCCAATTCGTAAGTAAATTCAATGTTTGCACCTTCAAAGTCCTTACTTTCAAGCTCTTTGCTTGGGTCAATGTGTTTCTTCATCAACTCGATTCTGTCGGGCTTAATATCGAAACCAATAACCGGAACTTTTTTTGCAAATTCCAAAGCTATCGGCAATCCAACATAACCTAAGCCAATTACGGCTATTTTTGCATCTCCAGAAATTATTTTGTTGTACATAGTTATCATATTATTTTATTGTTTTTGTGATTAAAAATATATTTTTTTGTGATTAAATAAAAAATTTAATTTTTCTGTCTAAAAAAGTTGTTTTTCCGATTAAAATTTTATTTTTCACCTCAATTCTTTCAAAACCGTTTTTGCAAAATCCTCCAAACTCGGGTCGCGCGCACCCGAAAGCAAAATAATATCGTTTGCCTTCGCTTTAGCCGATAAATAAACCGGTAATTCGTTTCGATTGGCTAAAAAGTGAGCATTTATACCATTATTTTTCAGGTCGTTAATTAAATCTGCCGCTGAAATATCTTTGGTAGTTGTACCGCCGGCATAATAAATTTCCGACATAATTATCTCATCTTCAGGGCGTAAGGCTTTTGAAATTTCGGCTACAAAATCATTTCGCAAAAAGCGAGTGGGAGCGAAGCCATGTGGCTGAAACCAAGCAAATAACCTGCCTTTTTCCGGCTGATTTGCCTTAATTGACGAAGCTATTTTTACCGGATTGTGCGCAAAATCATCAATCACTTGCACACCATTTTTTACGCCGATTAATTGATTTCGCCTGTGAATGCCGCTGTATGTGCGCAAGGCTTCGGCTGCATCTAACAAGCTTGTTCCCAAATAGTTTGCAACACTTATGGCAGCCAAAGCATTGTACATATTGTACTGACCTTTGGTAGGAATTGAAAATTCCACATCGTCTATTTCAAAACAAATTTCAAAATCGTTTTGCCGAAAATTTTTACCGGAAAATTTACTATCGTGGTCGATGCCAAAATTAAAATCTCCTTGCGGATTTAAACTCTTACTCCTTGTATTTGAATTGTTTACAATAAATTTTTCGCGCGTATTGTTTTTAAAAATTGTAAAAATTTCGGTTAATTCCTCTATGGTTTTGTGGTCTTTGTCAATGTTCAAAACTACGCCTATTTCGGGCGTATATTTGGTCAAAGAACCGTCCGATTCGTCGGCTTCAATGATGAGCCATCGGCTTTTGCCCACGTAAGCATTTCCTATTTCGCCGTTGATTTGCAAGGAGATAAGTCCTGCACCCGTAATCAATGAAGGCGAAAAGTCATTTTCATTCAAAATATGGAAAAGCATGGCAACAGTAGTTGATTTGCCCGAAGTACCGGCAATGGCAATGGTTTTTCGGGTTCGCGTAATGGCTGCCAAAAGGTCGGAACGCAAAACGATAGGAATACCTAACTCTTTGGCTTTCAAGTACTCAACATTGTCTTCTTCAATGGCAGTCGAAATGACTAAAACTTCGGTTTTGCTATTGATTCCGGT
Source organism: Paludibacter propionicigenes (assembly GCA_020721325.1). Taxonomy (GTDB): domain Bacteria; phylum Bacteroidota; class Bacteroidia; order Bacteroidales; family JAIFNL01; genus JAIFNL01. The sequence continues at coordinate 55,006 of DYNA01000004.1, read as the reverse complement.
TGCATTTTGAGGATAACATAATATCTCTTGCTTTATTAATTGTTCTAAATTTTTATTCTGTTTTTTTGGCGAATATTCTCGGTCTGAACCTTTTACATTTTTTCCAATTCCCCTCAAATATTGTGCAATGGCACTCATGCCGCTTCCGGCTATTCCTACGAAAAAAAAATTTTTGTAGTCGTTTAGATTCATTTTTTGTTTAAATAAATAATTATTAATCAATTAATTAAAAAAAGTAATTTCATTAAATTTGTTTTTAAAAACGAATATTTTTTTACTTTTGTAAACTTAAAATACAACTATTTTTTTACAACAAACAGCAATTTTGCCAAAGTTTTAAATTAAACTGTTTTTTTTGTAAAAAAAAATTTTCCTCTATTTTCTAAAAAAGAAATAAGGGAATAAAGAGCGAAAAGTTTCATAAAATATACAGGAAAAATAAAATTAGTTTTCCCGCAAAATTTATTCACACGATTAATGACTGACAAATTTTGATGACAAATTTTATAAACATTCATACACATTTTGCCGACAAAAATACAAATATTTGTATAAAAAACAGCATTGAAACTGAAAATTTTAATGAAAAAAAAGAACAAAATTTATTTTTTTCTGCCGGTGTGCATCCTTGGAATGTGGAAAAAGAAAATTTAGAAAAGGTTTTAACAAATATTTCACAACTTATTGAAAATAAAAGAATTATAGCAATTGGCGAAATTGGCTTAGACAAAATATGTGATTCTGATTTTCAACTGCAAAAGTTTTTTTTTGAACAACAATTGCACTTGGCGCAAAGCTTCAACTTTCCGGTGATAATTCATTGTGTAAAAGCACATTCCGATATTTTAGAAATTTTAAAAAGGCTAAAAATTACCATTCCGCTTATTTTTCATCAATTTTCGGGCAATTTGCAGATTTACAATTCTTTAAACAAATATTTTTCGTTTTTTTCTTTTGGAAAAAATTTATTTTTTGCCAAAGCGAAACTTTTAGATTTTATAAAAGAAATTCCGTTGGAAAAAATATTTTTTGAAACCGACGATTCCGAAATTCCGATTGAAGATGTATATTTGCAGGCTTCAAAAATTTTACAAATAGATGTAGAAATATTGAAAATGAAGACTTTAGAAAATTTTAATCGTATTTTTTTGCAAAAATAATAAATAAATGAGTTGGTTAGAGCGTACAGAATTATTGGTAGGCAAAGAAAAATTGGCTAAGTTGCACAATTCCAATGTTTTAATAGTAGGTTTGGGCGGAGTAGGAGCGTATGCTGCCGAGCAAATTTGCCGAGCCGGAGTTGGAAATATGACTATAATTGATGCCGATTTGGTGCATGAAAGCAATTTAAACAGACAGTTGGCAGCCTTGCAAAGCACTCTGTTACAGCCCAAAGCGAGTGTTATGGCAAGTCGCTTGCTCGACATCAATCCCGATTTGAATTTGAAAGTTTACGCCGAATTTTTGCGCGACCAACGCACGGAGGAAATTCTGCTTTCGCAAAAATTTGATTATGTGATTGATGCCATTGATACCTTGTCGCCCAAAATAAACCTGATTATCAAGTCTTTAAAGCTAAAAATTCCATTGGTAAGTTCGATGGGTGCGGGTGGAAAATTTGACCCCAGCCAAGTTCAAATTGCCGATATTTCAAAATCGTACAACGACATGCTTGCGCGAATGCTGCGCAAGCGTTTGCACAAATACGGCATTTATTCCGGTTTTAAAGTGATTTTTTCACCTGAAGAGATTGATAAATCGAAAGTGGTACTGCTTGAAAATGAGCAAAATAAGAAATCGGCGGTCGGAACAATCTCGTTTATGCCGGCAGTGTTTGGCATTTTTGCCGCTTCGGTTGTAATTAACTCTATTTTAGAGAGTTAGTAACCTGCTTTTGCCACCGCTTCGTAAGCTACCCGTTGAATGCTTCGGCGTGTACCGAGTGTGTTAATTGTCTGATTTTCAACACTTGGATAGATTCTATTGGAAAGAAAAACATACACGATTTGATTTATTGGGTCAGCCCAAACCATGGTTCCGGTAAAACCGGTATGCCCGAAACTTTCAATGGGCAACCACGAATTAGCCGATTTTAGGGCTTTATTTAAAAGCGGCTTATCAAAACCTAAAGCACGGCGATTGCTTTGAGATTTATAAGGCATTGTGTTATAACGACTTATGGTTATCGAATCGATAAATTGTTCTCCACCGTATTTTCCAAATTGCACGTACATTTGCATCATTTTAGCCAAATCGTTGGCATTGGAAAATAAACCGGCATGTCCGGCAACGCCGCCGAGCATGGCAGCTCCGTAATCGTGTACGTAACCTTGAACAAGCTGTTTTCTAAAAGTGCTGTCCCACTCAGTTGGTGGAATTCTTTCTCTCGAAAAATGTTCTATTGGATTATAAACCAGTGTAGTAGCTCCTAATTTTTCATAAAAATTTTTAACTACATAATCTTTTAAAGATTCTTTTGTTTGTGTTTCGACTAATTTTTGTAAAAGATAAAAGCCTAAATCGCTGTATTTGTAGCGTTTGCGCGAATACAAATCGGTTTTGTAAATTCGGTTAAAGATTTCGTTCTTATAATCGGGTATAATATAAAGATTTTCAGCTACTTGCCAACTAAAAACATCGCTTTTTACCGGACTGTATAATTCCGGATTTGGAACAAATTGAGCGTTTGAATCTTGCGAAATTGTTTTATTGTGAAAGGGAATCCATGTTTTTAACCGCGCCGAATGTGTCAAAATGTCTTTGAGAATTAAATTTTCTTTGTTTGTTCCTTTTAATTCGGGTATGAAAGTTCCAATTTTAGAGTTTACATTCAGTTTTCCTTCATCATCGAGCTTCATAATGGCAGGTAAAGTGGCTATTATTTTGGTAACGGAGGCTAAATCATAAATATCGTCTGGCAAAACCGGTTTTTCTTTGCTGTAAGTGTGAAATCCATACGATTTATGGAAAAAAACAACTCCGTTCTTTGCAAAAAGCACTTCGCAACCCGGAAAAGCACCTTGCTTAATGGCATTTTGTGCCAAAGTATCAATCATTTTTAGGTTTTCTATGTCAATATTCAATTCCAACGGAATGGAATATTTTAAGCGAATTTGCTCGTTGCTCACTATCCCGTAACCATCTGGATAATAATTACTTATGGAAACAGGCAAACGCCCTTTAGCTTTTATACCGCCGTAAATAAGCTGAGCAGCAAGCTCTTGCGTTAAATGATTGTCATTGTAACCGATTAAAAGAGCTTCTAAATTTTTAATTTCAAATTTTTCGAGCGCGTAAGGGCTTGCAAATAAGCTCAATATCACTTTTTTTTCTTTTGCCAATTGGTTTACAAAAGTTACCGTTGGCTGCCTAATTCCATAAGTTTCAGGATAATAATGTGTATTGGTTACTCCAATAATAATATAGTCAAATTTTTCAATCTTCTTTTTTAATTCCAAAAACTGAGCTTGCGGTGCTTGGCGTTCTATGCTAAAAACTTCCAAATCATCGTAAAGTTTCAAATATTCTAAAAATTTTCCATCAGGTTTTCCATCGCCTATTTGAATAGCAGCTATCTTTTTCTTATCCAATTCTTTAAGCGGAATTATCTGATTTTTATTCTCCAAAAGCGTTAAAGAATGTTCTACCAAACGGCGATTAATCAGCTCTGTTTTAGGCGTTTGCAAGTCATTGTATAAATTTTTAGTTTCAATGGGTTTAAACCGATTCAAACCTACCCAATATTTGGCTTTAATTATTTTTTTGCATCGCTTATTGATTTCATTTTCAGAAATTTTACCATCTTTTATTGCCTGTTTTATGAGCGAAATGGCTTTTTCAATATCTTTCGACATCAAAACAATGTCGTTTCCGGCAAGAATGGCTTGCAAGTCCGACTCGCCGGGTGCATATAGTTTTGTAACTCCTTGCATACCAATGGCATCGGTAATAATTAAGCCGTCAAAAGCCATTTCGTTTTTCAACAAATCGGTTACAATGGCTTTTGAAAGCGAAGAAACCGAATTGGGATTTTTATCCAGAGCCGGAACGTGTAAATGTGCAACCATAATAGCAGCTAAACCATTGTTTATTAGCTGATTAAAAGGGAAAAGTTCAATACGTTTCAATCTATCGAGCGATTTATTGATAACCGGCAAACCTTTGTGCGAATCGGTATCCGTGTCGCCGTGTCCGGGAAAATGTTTTGCCGTAGCAATTATTCCATTGTCTTGCATACCAAGCATATATGCTGTACCTTTCCGTGCTACATTTATCGGATTTTCGCCAAACGAGCGACTATTTATAACAGGATTGTCGGGATTATTGTTTACATCAACTACCGGTGCAAAATTTATATTAATTCCAAGCCGTTTGCACTGTCTCCCAACATCTGCGCCCATTTCGTAAACCAAACTTTCGTCATTGATGGCACCCATGAGCATTTGTCTCGGAAAATTTACGATACTATCCAAGCGCATAGCCAAGCCCCATTCGCCGTCAGTGGCAATAAACAAAGGCGTTTTAGAAATCGATTGGTAATAATTTGTGAGTTTTGCCTGCGCCACCGGACCTCCTTGCATAAAAAGTAAACCGCCAATTTTATACTTGGTTATTAAATTTTTGATGTATTGTTTACTTTCTTTGCCTTCTTTTGAAAAGCACGACATTATGAACATTTGTCCAATTTTTTCTTCGAGCGTAAGCGAATTGAAAACCGAATCGATCCATTTGTTTTCTGAATAATAAAATGGCGGTTTATTATTCACCTTCTCTTCGGCAATAACTTCATTTTCAATATAATAAACTTTTGCGGAAGCTGAAAATAATGCCAACAAAACAACTATTTTTAATAAAAATTTGAGCATATCTAAAAAAAAATAATAAAATAACAAAGGGTACTAATTGTCTGAAAATCAAAACTTTAAAATATTCAAATAAATCTAACCTTTAAACAAAATTAATACAAAAAAGCAAATAAAAAGGTGTTTTCAATAAAAAAATAAATAAAAACGTTTTTTTTGTAAAAAAAATTAAAATTAAAAAACCCGATTAGTTTTACCAACCATCGGGTTTTCAAGTATAATTAGTCTAATAATTCTGAAAAAAAAATGAAAAGATTAGTTATTTTTAACCAATTTTTTTGCTTCACGAACCGAAATAGGCTGTTCATCTTGGAAAGCCACAACAAAAGCCCCTTTTACACCGGTAGAAGTTTTAAAATCTTTTGCTTCTTTATAACTTTGAAATTTACCAACAGAATATTTGAACCAGCCGTCGTCTTGAAATTCTCTGACATTTTCCGAACCTTTGTAAACTTTTGTAATTGCCTCAGGTTTAGCTTGTTTGGTTACTGCCATAACTTGTACTTCAAACCAAACACCACTTGTTTTTGTTTTTTCCGATTCGGCTAATCTTTTTCTTTCTTCTTCTTCGGCAGCAATTCGCTCATCTTCTTGTAGTTGCGAAATTCTGGTTTTAGCCTCGCCCGCATGTGCGCCATAAGGAAATTTACTTAAATAAGCTTGATAAGCATTGATGCTATTGCTGTTTTGCGCGCTCACCCAAGCCTCATTTTCAGCCATTTCCTTCATTTTTTTCTCATTTTGTTGAAACCAAATTTCGTAGGCTTCGGCAGTTTTGTCGAGTGCAAACTCTTGCATTTCCAAAACTTTAGCCATATCTTTCTGAATTTTAGCATATTGCGCGTCTTTCAAATCCGATTTTTTAATTCCCATATAGCTTTTCAACAAAGAATTGCCTGAATTTAAGGATTTTTCGGCTTCCGCCAAAAGTTCTTTCGCAAGTTGTTCATCTTCAGCATATTCAAATTTTTCGCTTTCGAGTTTCGATTTATAAACTTTAAATTTGGCACTGTACGCTTTGGCACGCAAATCGCCGGCTTCAATTCTCAAAATTTTAGCATCAACTGCTTTACGTTCGCCTTTATTGGCTTTTTTAGGGAAAAATTTTTCAAATTTTTCTTCTTCTTTTTCAACTTCTTTGAGTTTATTGTCGGCTTGTTTTAATAAATCATCGGCTTTTTTAATGGTAGCCAAATCTTTTTCTGCCAAAACGCGATTGATGCGTTCAAAGATGTCGCCATTACCGGATTGTGCCAACAAATTAAGCACAAAAGCAATCGAAATGATGCTTACAAAAACGAGGATTACTTTTAATTTTTTCATAAACTTAAAAATTTAATTAGATATGTTAGTAATTGCAAAATTTTCTTTTTTATATTTTTTTATAAAGTGAAATTGATAAGCTTTTTAGAGACTTTATTTATCAAAATTCTTGAACTAAAATACAACATATTTTTTATAAAAACGAAATTTTTTTTCAATATTTTTCAAAAAAAAAAATTCTACCGTAAAATTTATTATGTATTTTATTCTTTTTCATATCCTTAAAGAAAAAAATTAAATGTTAAAAAATACCTTTAAATTCAAATGGATTAAATCTAAAAATTGCTTAAAAATGAATAAATTGACATTCAAGTAAATAAAAATATAACTTTACATAAAATTCTAAAAAACAAGACTATAAAAAATGTTGCAAAATTATTATACTTTTATATTGAATTTTAAACAAAAAATTTTAATTTTAAATAATTTGGTATTTTAAAACGCTCTGAAAAGGGGATTTTTCAAAAAAAATTCAATTTTTTTTCCTCTTCAAAAAAGAAAAAAAATTTTTAAAAAAACTTTTTAAAAATATCTTTTTTTAGCTTTTTATGTTTTTAAAAATATTAAAAGTAAGCACAAATATAAGAACAAAAATACTTAAAAGTGCTGCGGGAACGGTTGCTGTTTTTCCGAACAATTCCAAAGCGGTAACCACAGCAAAACCAGAGCTTTTGATAGTAACCAAAAGTGTTTCGCTGGTTAAAATTTCAATTTTTTTACCTAATTTTAGCATTGTAAAATAATACAATCCACCTAAAACAAAATGTGAAGTAAAGAGTACTAAGCTACTGAATATTAACATTTTAAATTCTCCTGAAAAAATGTCTTTGTTCATTCCCACAGCCGTAAAAATGATAATAGCAAAGCTATAATCGATTATACGTCCTTTGATTTTATCGCTCACCACTTTAATTTTTGGAATTAGCAAAAATCGAGAAAGAAGTAAAGGCAGCAAAACCATTTTAATCATTAAAAAAATTAAATCTAAAGCACTGATTTTAGCATCGTTAGTAAATATTTCGAGGATTAAGGGCGTCAATAAAATAGCAGCAATGTAACCTCCTAAAACCCCTAAGGTTGAATACTTTAAATCGCCCTGCGATTTGGCTGAAAAAGGAATAATTATTACTCCGGGTGGTGTGGCTGCAATAACTACAAAGCCGTAAAACATTAATTCATTGGGAATTAAGAAATATGCCAATGGAATAACCACAGCTCCTAAAAGAATGTAATTTAAAAAAATTCCTTTTAAAATAGGTTTTACAACCGATTTTAAGGGAAAAATAGCCGAAGTAGGAATACCTGAAGATGAAAATATCATAATGATAATGAGCAAACTAAATATTAATTCTTTGGTGTAAACGGCAAATTCACCAAAAAAAAATCCGGCAAAAACCGATAATATCAATAATAGATTGCGACTAAAAAATATTTCATGTACAATTCGTTGAATCATTTTTTTGATTTTAAATTTATAATTTTTTTACAAAAATAGAAAAAAAAACAACTATTTAAAACCATTCTAAATAAATCTGTTTTTTTAAGTTTTTTTTGGAAAAAAAATTGAAATGAGTTTTGCAAAATACCAAGAAACAATTTAGTTTTGCAAAAAAAAACCTTAAAAAATGATTACAGCAAAAACAGAAGTTCGCATTCGATACAGCGAAACCGATAAAATGGGCTACGTGTATTACGGAAATTATGCTCAATTTTTTGAAATTGGTCGTACCAATATGTTGCGCGAATTTGGCATGACGTATCGCGAAATGGAGGCTCAGGGCATCATGTTGCCGGTGCGAAGTATGGAAATCCGATACCATTCGCCTGCTTTTTACGACGATTTGCTCACTGTAACCACTATTTTGCGTGAAAAACCGACCAAAAGATTGCAATTTGAACACGAAATTCACAACGAAGAGGGAAAATTGATTGTAACGGGCAAAGTTGAGCTGGTTTTTGTTGATGAAAACCGCCGAAGACCTACTGATGCTCCCGACTTTTTCCTAAAAAGGATAGAATCATTTTTTGAAAACCCAAATTTATGACCTATAAAGAAACAACCGATTTTCTTTTTAGCCAACTTCCTATGTTTCAACGAATTGGGGCATCGGCTTATAAAGCCAATCTGGATACGACTTTGGCTCTTGATAAGTATTTCGGTTTTCCACACAAAAAATTTAAAAGCATTCATGTTGCCGGAACAAATGGAAAAGGTTCTGTTTCACATTCTTTAGCATCTATTTTAATGTCAGCAGGTTATAAAGTGGGACTTTACACTTCGCCTCATTTGGTCGATTTTAAAGAACGAATAAAAATAAATGGCGAAATGATTACAGAAAATGCTGTTATAGAATTTGTTAGCCAAAATAGAGAAATTATTTCCGAATTAAGACCTTCTTTCTTTGAAATTTCGGTAGCTTTAGCATTTCAATATTTTGAAAATCAACAAATTGATATTGCTGTAGTTGAAGTAGGAATGGGCGGAAGGCTTGATTCTACAAATATCATAACTCCCTTAATTTCAGTTATTACCAATATTTCTTACGACCACACACAATTTTTAGGAAGTACTTTAGAACTGATTGCCACTGAAAAAGCCGGAATAATTAAAGAAAAAATACCGGTTGTAATTGGTAAAACGCAAAACGAAACAAAACCTGTCTTTGAAAAAATAGCAAAAGAAAAAAATACCGAATTATTTTTCGCTGACCAAAATTATAAATGTTCATCGGTTTTTCAGAGCATCGATTCCAAGCAAATTTTTAATATTGAAAAATATAATAAGCTAATATTCAAAAATTTAAAACTTGATTTGTTGGGTTTTTATCAAAGAGAAAATATTTTAACTGTTTTGCAAACAGTAGAAGTTTTAAACACTCAAAAGCTTATAGATAAGCAAATTACAGACAGTATTTTATATGATGCTTTAACTGACGCTGCTTCGCGAACAGGCTTAAATGGGCGATGGCAAATTGTAGGTAATAATCCGCTAATGGTTTGTGATACAGGACATAACGAAGCCGGAATAAAATTTGTAATTCAGCAAATTGCTCAAACAGCCTTTAAAAAACTGCATTTTATTTTAGGAATGGTCAATGACAAAGAAATTGAAAAAATACTTGCTTTTTTACCTAAAAATGCCATTTACTATTTTACAAAAGCCTCTATTCCAAGAGCTTTAGATGAAAGCATTTTAAAAGAAAAAGCTGAAAAATTTAATTTAATAGGAAATAGTTATTTGTCTGTTATTGAGGCAGTTAAATTTGCTAAACAAAATGCTGAACCCAGTGATTTTATTTTCATTGGTGGAAGTACTTTTATAGTAGCCGATTTTTTAAATTTCAGGCATTTAACTTTGTAAACACCTGAAATTCAATATTTTATTTTACATAAAAATCCAATAAAAGCTCATCTTCAATAAATGACTGTAAATGGTCTCCAATTTTCACAGCTCCAACACCTGCGGGCGTTCCAGTAAAAAGTAAATCGCCAATTTTGAGCGTTACAAAACGTGAAACGTAAGCAATGAGTTTGTCAATCGAAAAAATCATTTCGCCGGTATTGCCTTGCTGGCAATTTTCACCGTTTAATTTTAATGAAAAGTTAATGTTATTAATGTTTTCAAATTTCTCTTTGGGTAAAAATTTTCCAATCGGAGCTGAGCCGTCAAAGGCTTTGGCTACTTCCCAAGGCAAGCCTTCTTCTTTGCACTTTCGTTGTAAATCTCTGGCAGTGAAGTCGATACCGACTGTTACTTCGTCATAATAGCGATAGGCAAATTTTTCTTGAATATTTTTGCCTACTTGGTTGATTTTTACCACAAATTCGGTTTCATAATGCAAATCGGTCGAGAAATCAGGATAGTAAAAATCTTGATTGTTGCGAATGATTGCTGTTTCGGGTTTCATAAAAAAAACCGTTTCTTTTGGCACTAAATTGCCAAGTTCTTTTGCATGTTCGGAATAATTTCGTCCGATGGCTATTATTTTCATACAGTTATGAATTAATAATTATAAGTTCTGTTTTGTTATTTTCTATATAATTTTTTATAATAATTTGCACATCTCTATTGTTTTGGCGAGGTTTTATGCAATCGAAGAGAAATTCTAAATCATTGCTAATGAGCACGTTTTCAATGTAACCAAAACCAATATATTTTCCGTTGGCAATTCGCACGACAGATTTTTCGTCAGCATTTCTGCCCTCGCCAATTACCAGAAAATTTTGATGTTTATATTCAAAAGTTTCTAAAGCTTTTTCGGCTCTTTGATTGTAATCGTCAGAAGTTTCTTGCTCTATACATGCGCCTTTGCACTGTTTTATTCCGTATTTGAAACAAGCTCCGCTGTGATTGTATAAGCCGTTTATTTTTTGACACAAATTAAATTCTTCGGTAATTCGTTCTAAATGACTTTTAGCCGCTTCAAGAGTGCTAAAGGAAGTGAGAGGAATTTCATCTTTGTGGTTTTTAGCAATTTCAAAACTCAAATATTTTTTTTCGGTAAACGAAAAGAAAATACCGTAATTTGCTGATATTCTGAGCTGTGCGCGATTATAAATAGGCAAATGTTTTTTAATTTCGTCTGATTCTAAAAGCAAGGCTATCAATTCGTTTCCTGTCAATTCATAGCCAATATCTACTATTTTGCTACGCATTTCGGTAGCTTTTGGAGTAGAATCATTGACTAAATGCTGTTTAACACGGGCTTTGATGTTGATACTTTTTCCGATGTAAATCAATTTGTTATATTGATTAAAAAAATAATAAACACCGGCTTTTTCGGGCAACTTTTCCACCATTTCGCGTTCAAAATCGGGGTGAAGTCCGTTTTCTGTGGCTGACAAATGAGCTAAAATAGGCTTTTTTCGGGTATCAATTTCGAGTAGTTTTTGAAAAAGTTTTACCGTAGCTTCCGCATTTCCGGCAGCTCGATGCCTATTAAATATCGGAATATCAATACTTTGACACAAATTACCCAAACTATAAGAGGGCAAATTGGGAATAATCTTTCGCGAAAGTTTTACGGTGCAAAGTGTTTTGCGTTTGTAATTGAATCCCAAGCGTTTAAATTCTTCTTTTAAAAAAGCATAATCGAATTGAACATTGTGTGCTATAAAAATTCTATTTTCGGTAAGTTCAATAATTTTTTTTGCAATTTCGTAAAATTTTGGTGCATTTGCTACCATTTGATTTGTAATTCCGGTAATTTTGGTAATTTGATAAGGTATATTACGTTCAGGATTTACCAAAGTAGAAAAACGGTCAATTATCTGATTTCCATCGAAAATGAAAACAGCTATCTCTGTAATTTTTTCCAAAGAGGGTTTTATTCCGGTTGTTTCTATGTCGATAATTGCGTACATTTTTTTGTAAAAATTACCTTTTTAATTATTTTTTTCAAAAAATTCTTTATTGAAATTAATCAAATAAAGTTTTTGGGTAGCTCGCGTTACAGCCGTATAAAGCCAGCGTATAAATTCTTTATTAAGCATATTTTCAACCAGATAGCCTTGGTCAATAAAAATATTTTTCCATTGTCCGCCTTGTGCTTTGTGGCAAGTAACGGCATAAGCAAATTTTACTTGTAAAGCATTAAAATAAGGATTTTCCTTAATTTTTTTATATTTATTTTTTTTGGAAGTAATTTCTGTATAATCTTCTTCTATTTTGCGGTAAAACTTTGTGCTTTCTTCGTAATCGAAAGATGCAGCTTCGAGAAAAAGGGTGTTCAAAAAGATAAGTACTTCAAATTCAGCATTTTCATAGTCCGAAAAGTTCAATTCTACACGCGCAAAACGGTATCCGTATCGCTCTTCGTATTTTATAATTCGAGTGATTTCGGCAATGTCGCCATTGGCTATAAAATCCATTGAATCAACATTTTCTGTCCAAAAATAATTGTTTTTGACCACCATCAAAATATCTCCAACGGCTATTTCGTCTTCGCGCCAAAGTATGGTTCGTCTGATGCCTTCGTTGTAGCGGTTTGCCCTTTTGTTTGAGCGAGTTACTATCATGGTTTCTTCCATGCCGTCTTGTTCGTAGCAGTTTGTAATGCTTTCAATAAGCTCGTTGCCCGAAATTTTTTTAACATCTTCCAAATTTTCAATTTCTAAAAACGGGTATTTTCCATTTAAAAAATCTGGTAATAAATTGCGTAAGTAAGTTGCATTTTTTAAAATACCCGATTCTTTGGCTTGCCGAACTACTTGCCTGAGTTCCAATTCAAAAACCGACAATCCAAAACGTGCAATTTCCTTTTTCTCCAAAGCGGGACTGACCGACAAATGAACGGGAGGCAACTGCGCCGTGTCGCCAATTAAAAGCAATTTGCAATTTGGAGCTTGATAAATGTAGTAAATCAAATCGTCGAGCAAACGACCGCTTCCGAAAGTTGAGCCTTCTGAGGATTGATTTGAAATCATAGAAGCCTCATCTACAATGAATAAGGTGTCTTTATGTAAATTATTACTTAAAACAAATTTTCCAAATCCATCAGACGAACTTTGCTGCTTGTAAATTTTCTTATGAATTGTAAAGGCGTGTTTTTCAGTATAAATGCTCAAAACTTTTGCAGCTCTTCCGGTGGGAGCGAGCAACACCGATTTCACTTTTACGTGCCAAAGTGATTTTACCAAAGCACTCATGAGCGATGTTTTTCCCGTTCCGGCATAGCCTTTCAAAATAAATGCTTCGCCTGTTTTTTGACTTAAAATAAACTCACTCAACATGTTGATAAGTTTATTTTGGTCAGAAGTGGGCTTATGTTTGAAATTTTTTTGTATAATTTCAGCAAATTCTGTTTGAAGCATTTTTTTTAATTCAATGGTTTATTTTTTTTACTAAAACAAATCAATTTTAAAAAATTAAATTTTTGCGCAAAGCCTTTAAATATTGATTCGATATGTTTTATAAACAATTCATTTTTAAGCTTTTACATGAAGTTTTCTTTTCTTTTTTAAAATCTCCGTTAAAAAAATAAAAAAGCGAAAATAACAGAAAATAGTGAAAATGAAAAAATTAATCGAAACAAAATATTTTAAACCTTTTTCATAAAATGAATGAAGTCTCCGTTTTATGGCTTTTTTTTAAATTAATCTTCCGAAAAATATTTCAAAATTCTACGATAAGTGGAGAAAACATTGGCACGCGACACAAAACCCAAATATTTTCCGTTGTGCAAAACCACAATATTAAAAAGCCCCGATGATTGAATTTTACTGGCTACTTCTTCCATCGAATCGTCTAAATCAACATATTCTTTGGGTATAAACATCAGGTCGCGCACAAAAGTATCGTCGTACATTTCGGGTTTGAACATAATGTTGCGAATGTCATTTAATACTACTATTCCCAAGAAATTATTCTCATCGTCGGTTACCGGAAAAATATTTCGTTCCGATGCTGCAACCACTTCTACTAAATGCCCCAAAGTATAGTGAGGCTGAACTTTAGCAAAATTGGTTTCGAGCATTTTGTCCACTTTCATAAGCGAAAGCACCGCTTTGTCTTTGTGGTGGGTTATGAGTTCTTTTCGGCGAGCTAACTGCATGGTATAAACAGAGTTAGACGAAAAATATCGCGAAATGGTATAAGCAATGGTAGAAACAATCATGAGTGGCATTAAAAGTGCGTAACCACTTGTAATGTCGGCAATTAAGAAAATTCCGGTCAAGGGTGCGTGCAAAACTCCGGCTATCAATCCGCCCATGCCCACGAGGGCAAAATTGCTGGTTGAAAGGGTTTTGATTTGAAATTGATTGAACAAAAGTGCAAAAACTAATCCGGTATTTGCGCCCATGAAAAGCGAAGGCGCGAAAATTCCGCCCACACCTCCGGCACCAAAAGTAGCCGAAGCGGCTACAACTTTGAAAAGTACAATTAACAACAGCAAAATAAGAACCACCCAAAAAGAATGTTGGTAATGATAAAAAAGACTTTTATCGAACAAAAAATCGTATTTTCCGGCTAAAGTCATATTAATAACTTCGTAACCATCGCCGTAAAGTGCCGGAAAAATAAAAATTAAAAGTCCCAAAACTCCTCCGCCTATGAGCAAGCGCACGTACCATGACTTAAATTTATCGAAAAATTCGGCTATTTTTATATACACTTTGCTAAAATAAATGGAAACCAATCCGGCAACTATTCCCAACAAAATATAATAAGGTATGGTTGAAAGTTTAAAATCGGTTTTAAGGGTAAAATGATAAATTACTTCTTGTCCTAAAAATAAACTCGAAACAATAGCAGCCGAAAGCGAAGCCAAAAGCAATGGCACGATGGAAGCAACTGTTAAATCGAGCATCATCACTTCCAAAGCAAAAACCACTCCGGCTATGGGGGCTTTAAAAATACCGGCTAATGCCGCCGAGGAAGCACAACCAATGAGCAAAACGCGCTGTTTGTAGTCGAGGTGAAACAATCGCCCAATGTTTGCCCCTTGAGCAGCTCCGGTTGCTACCGAAGGACCTTCTAAACCCACCGAGCCGCCAAAACCAATGGTTAATGCGCTGGTTATAACGGAAGAAAACATATTGTGTCGGCTCAAAATAGCATTTTTTTTGGAAATGCTAAACAAAACATTGGGTATTCCATGTCTAACTGGCTGTTTTATAACATATTTAATAAACAAAATAGTTAATAAAATACCAATGCTGGGCAAAGCAAAATATAAATAATTATGATATTCATCGGATATTCCCCAATGCACCAACTTTTTAATAAAAATAACAATATTATTAATTAAAATGGTACTTATTCCGGTTGCAATTCCGGTAAAAACACTTAAAAAAAGAATAAATTGGTAATTTGTAATATGTTTTACACGCCAAATAAGTAGTTTTTTTAAGTAGTGATAAATTTTTTTTTTTGCATACATTACAGAACTTATATTAAATCAAAATCGGGGACAAAATTAATCTTAATTTTAAAAAAAGGGAACGATTTTTGGATTTTTTAAAATAAAAAAAAATTCTCTTTTTAAAAATAATTTTTTTTATATAAAAATACAGACGAACTAAAATGGCAAAATTGAAAAAGCAAAAATCATATATTATTGTAATTCAAATATTTAAGTTGGTAAAAAGTAATATTAATAAAAAAAAACCGTGAAAAAAATTAAATTTTACTTTTTTATATATAAAATTCTTTTTTTTTAACGTTATGTAGTAAATTTAATATTTTTGTAATTCATAAAAAAAGTTTTTTAAAAATAAAGAGTCCGGTCTAAAAAGCCATCCAAAACGAAGAGGTAGAGCATAACTGCCTTATTATCAATATTTTGCAAAACATGATTTACTTATCACAACTGCCTCATAAACAACAAGTTATAAATTACTGGGCGTTTGTGCGATCTTTTTAGACCGGACTCAATAAAAATAACAATGACTTAAAATTCAATAATTTGTTAAAAAAAATAGTATTTTTTATTCATTTTTTTAAATCAATTTTTTACAAAGTTTTGAATAAAAAAAACGAATAAACAATAAAAAAAAAAAAATTATAAAACATAAAAAAAAAAAAAAAAAATCAATATTTTTGCATTTAACGAAATATTTTTAAATTTACCATTATTTTTTTAATCAAATATGAAACAAATAAAAAAGTAATTTCGTATAAGCGAATGAAGTTATTTTATTATAAACTCTGATACATTTTGAACTTACTATCAATGAAAAATTTATATAACATTCTGGTTTTAATAATTTTATTAGGCTTTTCGTTAACATCGATTGCACAAATAAAAATTTCCGACACTGAAATAAAAGATGATAAGTATTATAAAACAGGAAGTAGTACACCTTATACGGGTGTTATAGTAGATTATCACAGTGGCACGAAATTAAAAACCAAATTTACAGTAAACGGAGGTTTGTACGATGGCGAATACAAAGAATGGTACGAAAACGGTAATTTAAAAACCGAAATGGTTTACTCAAGTGGAAAAATGAACGGTCGCACCATTTCGTATTTTGAAAACGGAAATCCCGAAAGAGAAGGTTATATGTCTAATAATCAGAAAAATGGCATTTTTACTACATGGTTTGAAAACAAAGTAAAAGAATCGGAAAAAACCTTTGTAAACAATGTGAAAGACGGTGTAGAAACTACTTGGTGGGAAAATGGCAAGGTTTCGGCTATTGAACCTTACCGAAACGGTAAACAAAACGGCTGGTTTAGATACTGGACAGAAGAAGGAAAATTAGAATACGAAGAGCTTTTTGAAATGGGCGTTTCTAAAGAAGTGAAAGAATATGATGTAAATTAATATCCAAAATTAACCAATTTTACCAAAAACCTATAACCAATCAGCTTTTTACATTTATCCTTTTTTTAATATTTTTTGATGAGTAAAATTTTTTTTATAACAAATTTTTTTGTTATGTTGTCTTTTTGTGCTTTTGCACAAAATTTAGAAGAATTGACTAAAAAAAAGCAAATAGAAGCTATTTTTATTGAAAATACACCCAAAATTGATGGTAATTTTGATGAAGAAATTTGGGAAAAAGCTCCAAAATCGTCCAATTTTACGCAAGTAAAGCCTTACAACGATAGGTATGCGCAAAATCAAACTCAAATTCAAATAGCTTATGACAACACGGCTTTGTATTTCGCGCTTCAAATGTTTGACTATCAGCCTGATAGCATTGCAACACAAATCACGCAACGCGATGATGTTGGTCAAGCCGATTTTGTAGCCATAGTGATAGACCCTTACAACAATTCGTTATCTAATTTTGGCTTTTTTATAACGGCTGCCGGAGTTCAAATGGATATTAAATTTTCTACCGGCAACGAAGACGATAGCTGGGACGCGGTTTGGGAAAGTTCAGTAAAATGTACCGAAAAAGGTTGGTTAGCAGAAATAAAAATTCCGTATTCGGCTATCCGATTTCCAAAAACCGAAAAACAAAACGCTTGGGGCATTAATTTCTACCGCGAACACAAGCGTACACGCGAAGAAAGCAATTGGAATTTTGTATCGATTGAAAAAAATGATTGGATGAGTCAATCAGGCGAATTAATTGGTTTACAGAACATTGAACCACCTTTGCGCTTATCGTTTACGCCCTATTTTTCGAGTTACGTAAATACCAATTCGCAAGTAAACAACATAAGTTACTCATTTAAAGGCGGAATGGATTTAAAATACGGCATCAACGAAAGCTATACACTCGATATGATGCTCATTCCCGATTTTGGACAAGTACAATCGGACGATGAAATTTTAAATTTAACTCCTTTTGAAACTTTTTATTCAGAAAAAAGAAGTTTTTTTACCGAAGGAATGGAACTTTTTGACAAAGCAGGAATTTTTCACTCGCGCAGAATTGGTGGAGAACCAAAAAGTCATACAAGCTTGGAAGACAAACTTTTAGAACACGAAAAAATTGAACAAAACCCCGAAACCACTCAACTGCTCAATGCTACAAAAATAACCGGCACCAATGCTCAAGGTTTAAGCGTTGGCGCACTTAACGCAATGACTTTAAACACTTTAGCAAGCGTTCAAGACACAATTTCCAACTTAGAGCGCAAAGTAAGTGTTCAGCCTTTTACAAATTATAACGTGCTGGTTTTCAACCAATCGCTGCCAAATAATTCTTATGCAAGCCTCATAAATACACACTTGATACGTTTTGGCGACCAATATTCGGCAAATGTAAGCGGTTTTGAAACCATGCTCAAAGACAAAAAGCAAAATTACTCGCTCTTGGCAAGCGGCGCGCTAAGTAACATAAAATCAATGGATAACCAACCCGATTTGGGATATTACTACGAACTCGAATTGGAAAAAATAAGCGGAAAATATCAATTTGAATTGATGCACCGAGTTGAAAGTAAAGCGTACAATCCCAACGACTTAGGCTTTTTACAAAACCCCAACGAAGTCAATTATTCTGCTGAAATTTCATATCACCAAAACAAACCAAAAAAATATTACTTGCACTGGAACAATGAATTGGATATTTTTTATTCGAGTTTGTACTATCCGCGCCATTATACCAAATTCAACCTTACCTACAATCACCGAATTATGCTAAAAAAATATCTCTTTTTCGGATTTTTTAGCCAAATAACTCCTTTTGAGGGAAACGATTATTTTGAGCCGCGCGTAGAAGGAAAAGTTTTTAAAACAGCTCCAAAATTGCTTTCCAGTTTTTGGATTTCATCAAATTATGCAAAAAAGTTTGCTTTCGACTTTGGCGCAAATTATCTTCAAAATACTGACAATGAGACAGAAATAGGAGGTTTCCTATCTCCGCGTTGGCGCATAAACGACAAATGGTTTACTCTTTTTCAAATTACATACCAGCAGATAAAAAATGAAATTGGATTTGTAGAACACAACGAACAAGAAGATACTATATTTTTTGGTTCACGAAATTTAAAAACTTATATCAATTTATTACAATTTTCGTATGTTCCCAACAATAAAATGGGCTTTAACTTTCGACTCCGACATTATTGGAGTACCGTAAAATACAACTCTTTTTTCATTCTAAACGAACAAGGATACAATGAAAACTACGATGAATATACAGAAAATCAAGATATTAGCTTTAATGCCTTTACCATTGATTTCGATTTTAAATGGAATTTTGCACCCGGAAGCGAACTGAGCCTTGTTTGGAAAAACGGTATTTTTAATTCGTCCGATGCCATTATTCACAATTATTTTGAAAATACTTCCGATTTGTTCAAAAATTCAAACCAAAACAACAGCATTTCGCTCCGAATTTTATATTATTTAGATTATCTCTATCTAAAAAGAAAATAATATTTAAAAATTCGGCATTAAAAAATCAAAAAAAAGAAATCACGCTTGCAATTTTGCATTTTACTGACTTTCTTTTTTCGTACTTCCGTTTTATCTTTACATATTTGCGTCAAAAATATTTTTTTATCATACACTCACTTTATTAAAAAAAAATTCAAAACTTTTTTTGGAAAACTTTTTTTGAAAAACTTTTTTGGAAAACTTTTTTGGAAAAACTTCTTTGGAAAACTTTTTTTTGAAAACTTTTTTGGAAAACTTTTTTTGGAAAACTTTTTTTGGAAAACTTTTTTTGGAAAACTTTTTTTGAAAACTTTTTTTGAAAACTTTTTTTGAAAAAAACTTTTTTAAACAAAGTTTTTGTATTTTTGTAATTATTGTTGTTTCGATAATTTGTCAAATATTTTTGATAAATTATTGAAAAACAAATATCTAATAAAAAAAAGCTTGTTATATTTGTTCATTAAATTTTAAAAAATTAAAAAATTGACAAATTATTAACTTTAAGGCTGATTTGTTTATTTTGCACAAAAAAATAGAAAACAAAGCAAAATAAACTGACCAAGCTAAGACTTAAAAAAAAAATGAATGAATAAAAACAACTTCAAAATACATTTCTTTCACTTTATATTATGTTAAAAAATTTATTTATTTCGGCATTAGGAGGCTTTTTCGCATTATTCATTTATTTTCATTTTTTTGAAAATAAATCGGTTATTGCATTGAAAGAGAATAAAATAGAACTTCAAAATGTTCATAACTTAGGGTTAAACGATTTACCAAATTTTAGAAATTCAGTAAAAAAATCCATTAATTCCGTTGTGCATATTCGCACACACTACGAGGGTGCCGGAAATTCGTTATACGACATTCTTTTTGATGAACAGATGCCTTTTCCAATGGAAGCCGAAGGTTCGGGCGTAATCATTAGCCCCGACGGGTACATTGTTACCAATTTTCATGTGGTTGAAAAATCAAGTCAAATACAAGTCAATCTGATAGATAAGCGCAGTTTTAAAGCAAGAATCGTTGGACTTGACCCCACAACCGATTTGGCTTTACTCAAAATCAATTCCAATAATTTACCTTATGCCGAATTTGGAAATTCCGATAACCTCGAAATTGGCGATTGGGTTTTGGCTATCGGAAATCCGTACAGCTTGGGTTCAACGGTTACTGCCGGAATAATTAGTGCTAAATCGCGAAGTATCAACATTATAGATAAACGCTCGGCAGTAGAAGCTTTCTTACAAACCGATGCCGCTATCAATCCGGGCAACAGCGGCGGCGCATTAATCGATACCGAAGGAAATTTAATAGGGATAAACACTGCAATAGCCTCACGGACAGGAAGTTATGTTGGTTATTCTTTTGCAGTTCCCATTAATATTGTCCGCAAAATTACAAGCGATTTGCGCGAGTTCGGCAAAGTGCAAAGAGCCGTTTTAGGCTTAATAATCAACGACATAGATGCCAAATTTGCCCGCGAAGAAGGAATTAAGCGAATAGAAGGAATTTACATTTCGGAAATTGAAAACAGAGGTGCTGCCGACAAAGCCGGACTGCAAGTAAAAGATATTTTACTGGCTTTTGAAGAAGTTAAATTGAACTCTTCCAACGAGTTATACGAACAATTGGCGCGGCACCGACCGGGCGATATAGTACATTTGAAAATCAAACGAGGCGATTCGCTTTTAAATATGAAAGTTACATTGACCAATTTACAAGGTTCTATTTTTTTAGAAAACGCCCTTTTAGAACGATTAGGTGCTAAATACCAAGAAGTTACCGAAAAAGAGAAAAAACATTTAAACATAGTCGGCGGTTTAAAAATAACCGAATTGAAAGCCGGCAAACTATTGAATGCCAATGTAAAAGAAGGTTTTATTATCCTTTCGGTAAATAAAACCGAAATTCAAACCATTTCCGATTTGGAAGAAATTTTAAACAAAAAAGAAACCACTATTTTTATAGAAGGAATTTACGCTGACGGCGTAAAAGCTTATTATGCTTTTGCCCTTTAATTTTTTGAAGAATTTATTTGAAATTTTTCATTTATTTCTTGCTGGTTTGTTATATTTTTTTTTTCTTTACAAAAAGATTTTTTATGAAAATACAAAGTATATTTTTTTATACATTAATTATGAAAAAACATCAATTCAATATAAACTAAAATGAACGATAAACTATTTGTAATAGGCATTGGAGGCACGGGAATGCGTGCGTTGGAGGCATTTGTGCATACCTGCGCCATGGGCATGTACGATAAAACAGAAATCAACATATTGGCATTGGATACCGACCTTGAAAACGGAAATTTTAATCGCCTTAAAGAATTGGTAAAAGATACTTATTTAAAGGTAAAAGGCTACAACAAAACACATTACGCACTCGAAAATACATTTTTCAGTGCCAAAATCAATTTTTTTGAATTTTGCCCCGATTACTCAAACATTGGTAAAAACGGCAAATTTACAAGCCTTTCGGCGTATTCCTATGCTTCAAAAGAAGAAAAAGATTTGGCACGCTTACTTTTGACCGACAATGTGCGCGAATTTGATTTGAAACATGGCTATCGTTCACAAACACATTTGGGGTCATTGCTAATGTATCACTCTATTTTACAAGAAGTTAAAGACAATCCCAAAGGCAGTTTATCGCAATTTATCCAGTCCATTTTCGATGCCGGCGAACAGCAAACGGCGCGTGTTTTTGTGTTGGGTTCGGTTTTTGGAGGCACCGGCGCATCTTCTATTCCTATCATTCCCAAGGCATTCAATGCCGCAATGAACATCATTGTACCCGGAAAATCGCTTTCAAAAGCTTTTTTTGGAGCGACTTTGCTTTCGAGTTATTTTAAATTTCCACCGCCCGATGAGACGCAACGTGCTAATCAACTGGTAGTTGCAAATTCTAAAAATTTTGCACTCAATTCGCAAGTTGCCATGATGTTTTACAACGAAGACCAAACCGTAAAAAGTACATATCAAAAATTTTACATGCTCGGCACGCCTTCTAACGACTTTCAAACCAAGCAAGAAGGCAAAGAAACCGTTACCGGAGGCGTAAAACAAAAAAATGATGCTCATTACATTGAATTGCTAACGGCTTTTGCAGCTTACGATTTTTTCCATACAAAAAAAGCAGAACTATCTGAAATTAAAGAAGATAAACGCGAAGTACAATATTACTTCCGTGCATTGAACGAAAACGGAAAATTGGATTTTAAAGACTTTGTCCATTCGCATTTGGTCGGAGAATTTATGAAAAAATTTGGAATGTTAATAGCCCTTTCCTTTTTGGTTTACCCAGAAAAGACGGACTTTTTTGCAGCAGCACAAGCCAAAACCCTCGAAAAAAATAAAATTATCGGCTACGACGACATTTTAATGGAAGAAGTAAATGCCTTGAAAAAATATTTTGCCATGTTTCACTTTGCGTTAGACAAAGAAAAAGAACTTATAGATGGCTGGTTAAGACAAGTTTACAGGTCTGCAAACGGACAAGATAATTTTCTTTTTAATGCTGAATTATTTAGCATTGGCAATGAAAGAGAACTTAATAAATTTGCTTACAACAAGCAGATTTATCGCCCAAATGACGAAAAACATGAATATAAAACCGGTATTTTCAGCAATGCTTACGATGAATTTAAGTCAGAATTTATTAAGCTTTCAGACGAAGAAGGCATCAATAATAAATCGGAAAAATTAATTAAACGAATGTATAAAACTTTGGTAAAGCTTTACGGATTTGAAAATTAAAATAAATAAAAAGGGATTTTAAATCAGAAATTACTTTTTTTTAATTGTATTTTCAAAAAAATAGTTTACATAATTTTTTTATAAAAAAATAGATTTTATTTTACAAAAAGATATAAAATAATGGCAAAAGCGTTATTAATCAACAGTTCAGTAGGCGAAAAAGAAGCCGTTCAAGGTTCTTGGCATTTATTTGAGCAAGCTACACCTTATATTCAAGGTATAAACACCGGCGATTTAGTGGAAAACGTTGATGCTGAGGTGTTAAGCAATATGATTTCGGGCTTGCCCAGCATCTGGTCGCGTGCAAAAGTTTTTGGCTATGCCTTCAAATACACCCAAAAAGATGCCAATATTGATACTTCGGGCTTAATAAAATTTTATGAAAGTATTGTAAATGAGTGGAAAGGCTTAATTGCTTTGTTGGCACTTTTCCCAGACAGAATCGTTTTAAGCAAACCGATAGAATTTACGCCGGGTTTACTCGACAGTTTATATAATATTCCCAATGCTTTCGGGCGAATGCTCTTTGAAGATACCGATTTGTGGTGCGACCCAAAAGTTTTGAAAGAACAAAAGCAAAGCAAACCCCAAATTCAACTGATTTATTACAACAATCTTTTAATCGGTGCAACTTCACCTTACTCCTTGATTTTCACCGGAATAGATTACAGTGCCTTTACGGCAAAAGGTGATGTGCCGTGGTTTAGAAACGGGCGTTTTGACAATCCGCTCGAATTTGGAAATTTTGATAACAATCAATTGCAAAAACTGTATTTGCTGGTAAATAATTTGGCAAACAGAATACCAGAATTTGAAAAAGAAATCAATCAAAACAGAGAAGGCAAAGAGAATTTAAAACTTACTCCACTTTTCGAGTTTGTGCAAAAATGGAGTTCTGAAATAAAAGCACGTGGTTTTCAATTAGTTACCGAAGGTGCTTTAGATGCAGAATTGGAATTTATGCAACCATTTACGCAACTTTTCCGAATTAAGCAAGATTTGTTTTTAAACGAAGGAAATTTTAGTTTTGACGAAACGAATGGCGGACAAAAAGTTGATTTGCAAAAAATTTTGATGCACGACGATTTTATCTTTTCGCTTTCGCAAGTAAGTGAAGAACAACGACTTGAAACAAGTGCCGTTCATTACATGACTTGCACCGACCCCCAAAATGCAAATAAAAAGTGGTATTTTCCTATTCCCTTGAGTAACTACGGTTTACGCTTGTTTAAGAATAGAGTAGGGGAGTTGGTCAATTCTTCGCTCGAACACTCACACGAACTTCGCGCAAGCATCAAAGTAAATGATTTTAAGCTCATTGTGGAATTATTTTTGATAGTCGATGGCAAAAAACAAACGCCCATAGTGCGCGAATACGAAATTAAACTGCTTACCGGAGTGCAACGCAACATAATTATGTGGCCAAATTTTATTTCGCGCAATTGGAATCAATATTATTTTTACAACGAATATCCTTCAAACTCACGCGATATAAAATTTGTCCCTTTTTACAAAAATATCTCACAATCAAATGGTTACGATGGAGGAAATTACATTTTCGACCATAAAGAAAATTTAATTTATGGCGGTTACGAAGGCTATCACCCCGATTTAAAAATTGAGCATTTGATAAAATATCCGGTATCAACGGCTACGCGCGAAGACCATCCGTATGAAGTTATTCGTTCAAATCGTCCGGTTGCCGGTTTAGAGCTTCGGGCTATGATAGGCGGAAAAGACCGAATTTGTGGCTATCTAATTGTAAAAGAGCCAAATGACGAGTCAATGGGCGGGCAACAAATCTATGATTTATCGCATGAAACGAACTTTGAAACGGCTGTTATAGGAATAGATTTTGGAAGCAACAATTCCTGTCTAAGTTATTCACGTACAAATCGTTCCGAAGTAGAACCCATTCCGTTCAAAAATAGAAGAATCTTTTTGCTTGGTGCTGAAATTATAGACCATTTTCGCGAAAAAACAGCCGTTCGCAACGAACTTTTATTTTTTCAAAACGAAGATACCGCCAACGGGCAAATTAAATCGTGGGTTCACGACCACAAGCCACAATATGTTGCAACCGGCATGGAACAAGAAGAAATAGCAGGTGGAGTACCTATTTTTGAGCATAATTTGGTCATTCACGGCATGGACAACCGCACAATTACGACCAATGCCGGAATTTTGCATCACAGCATGAAATGGCTCAACGATGCCAGAGGGAAAGAAAAAAAGAAAGCATATTTGAAAACGGTTTGGATTATGGCAGTTGCCGATTTGTATGCTAATAAAGTGTTAGCCAATGAGTTGCGTTGGTCATATCCGGGTTCATTCACAAAATTCGATGTAAGACAATATCAGCTTATGTACGACGAACTTTCGCACGTACCCATCGAAAAGCACTCAATTAAAGTGAGTTACCAGCCCAGCACCGAAGCCGAAGCGGTTTGCAATTACGCTTTAACGAACATTGGCTTGGACGAAAAAAATATCTTGCTCGGTATTGACGTAGGTGGCTCAACCTCAGACATTTTGGTTCTCGGAATGGATAGCAAAGCGCGTGCTTATAAATTGAGTAAGCAAAGTTCGCTTCGCATGGCTGCCGGAATTTTATCGGAAGTAATCAAGGATTCAAATGCCGTAAGACATGCCATTTATAAGTATCATGAAAGTCCGGCATGTCCCATTAAAGTGGCTAATATTAAGGATATTACAGAAAAAGCCAATACTTCACCTTTTTATCTGAATGCCATACTCGACCGGTTAAAAGATGAGCAATTTAGAGCTTTTTACAGTTCTTTGGCGCAATTTACGCCCGAAGTGTTTGTGATACCGGCTTATATTACCGGTTTACTTTTGTTTTACTCCGGACAGTTGATTGCAAAAGCCATGAAAGAAAACGAATATCAAAACGTAAGAATGGTCGATTTTTTACCTTTCGGAAAAGGCGGAAGAATTTTTGATTGGCTTGATGTTTTTCCGGGAAAAACCGAAGCCCGAAACTATTACAATCAATGCTTTAAAGCCGGATTTGGCGAAGGAAGCCAGCACATCAATTTAGAAAAGAAAGATAGCATTCGTAGCGACAATAAATCGGAAGTTTCCAAAGGACTTTCTGCTCCGCAAGAAGTTACCGTATCGGCAGATGTACGCGAAAATTCAGACCTTTTTGGCGAAAACGGATTTGTATTTCAACCCCAAAATGGAGAAGAACAATTACTTAAAGCTTCCGATATAATAAAAATAGAGCATCTCAAAGATATGAAATTCGGTATTAGAATACCGGACAAATTTATAGAATTTAATAAATTTTTTGATATTTTTATACGCTTTGTTGGTCCTAATTCTACTGGAATAAAAAATGATGCCGCCCAATTGGAAGCTAAAAAAGCTCAACTTGCACGCGAATTGAAAGCGTTTATACTAAATGATTCGGAATGGCAAAAAGCCAACGAACAAGCAAAAACCGGACAACCATTTGATTATAAGCATTCTATGTTAATTTTAGAAGGGATGTGTTTTTTAGAAAAATTTATTATTCCCGAATTAAAATAATATTTTTTTATAAGTAAAAAATGAAATTTGAATTAAGAAGTTTACGACAAAGCGATGCCGGTTCTTTAGCCAAACATGCTAATAACCAGAAAATTGCAAATAATTTGACCGATGTATTTCCGTATCCGTATCTGTTGCAAAATGCTGTAGATTTTATCGCCCTCAAGCAAACGGAAGAACCGCTGAAAGTATTTGCTATTGTAGTTAATAATGAGGCAGTTGGAGTTATTTCTATTCACCCACAAACAGGAATTTACGAAATAACAGCCGAATTGGGCTATTGGTTAAGCGAGCAATATTGGGGACAAGGCATTATGAGTGAGGTAGTTAGTAAAATAATCAGCTATACATTCGATACTTTTGAAAAAGTAATAAAAATTTATGCTAAAGTATATGATTTTAACATTGCTTCTACCAAAGTTTTGGAAAAAAATAATTTCATTAAAGAAGCCGTTTTGAAAAAAGCGGCTGTTAAAAATGGAAAAATTATCGATTTAATTTATTATGCTATTTTTAAAGAATAATTTTTTATGAAAAAAACAGGTATTTTACTTTTAATTATTTTATTTTTTCTAAATTCATGCGGATATAAGGAAACTATTGTATATCAAAACGATGAATACCGAAAAACCCAGAATGCTTATGTTAAAATATACGAAAGTACTGATGAAAAAATAACTGATATTTTAAGTGGTCGGTTTACATTTGCACTGGAAAAAAAGCAGCAAAAAGAAACGTATAAAATTTATACGACCATTCATCGTTCTTCGGGAAGTTTTGCTTTGTTAGATACTTTTTATATGATTTTGGATAATAAAATATATGAAAAATACATTGAAAAACGCGATATAAAATTACGGCATAAAACAGTGGAAAACACTGAAAACATGCAAATTAACGATAGTACAACCATAAATGTAGTTACGGGAATATCGTCAGAAACATGGAAAGAAGAGCAGTTTTTAATCGAACTCAACAAGCAACAAATCCATGAAATTTTAAATAGCGACACCATCACATTTCGCTTTTATTCGGGACCATCTTTTGGAACTATTCACTTGATAGAAAGAAATTTATATCTTGTCAAAGAGCTTTTTTCACAAGCAAAATAAAAAAAATGGCTGAAAATTTATTTATAGATGCTTCTGCATCAAAAGAAGAAAAGTACATAGCCTTACTTCCTCAAATTGAGGCACTTATTGAAGGTGAAAAAGATGTAATTGCCAATTTAGCCAACATTGCATCGGCTTTGTATTTTGGCATGAATTTTTTTTGGGTGGGTTTTTACGAAGTGAAAGAAAACCAATTGGTGTTAGCACCTTTTCATGGTCCAATTGCTTGTACACGAATTGCTTACGGAAAAGGCGTCTGTGGAACGGCTTGGAAAAACCAAGCCCCCATTATTGTACCGAATGTTGAAGAATTTCCCGGACATATAGCTTGCAGCTCTGATTCAAAATCGGAAATTGTTTTGCCAATATTTGTAAATCAGCAAGTTAAGTACATTTTCGATGTCGATAGCAATAAATTAAATGATTTTGATGAAATAGATGAAAAATATTTAACTTTTTTGTGTCAAATTATTTCACAAAATCTTAAAAGTTAAAAAATTATTTTTTTCAATAAAGCTAAAAATAGAAAGCCTAATTTATTGAAAATTAGGCTTTTATAAAACTATTCTTTGGCATGAAGTCCGCACTCTTTGTGTTCGGGATTTTCCCACCACCAACGCCCGGAACGCACGTCAGCACCCGGTTTTACGGGCATTGTGCATGGCTGACAACCGATGCTTGGATAATTTTTGTCGTGCAAAGTGTGATAAGGCACATGATTTGCCCTGATGTAATCCCAAACTTCTTGCTCTGTCCAAGCTATTAAGGGATTGATTTTCAATAAATTATTATTTTTATCCCATTCCACCACCTGCATATCGGCGCGGGTAACGGATTGCTCGCGTCTAAGCCCGCAAATCCACGCATCTAATCCTTCAAATGCTCTGGCAAGCGGTTTCAGCTTACGTATTTTACAACATTCTTTTCTATTTTCTATACTTTCGTAAAAAAGATTGATTCCTTTGGTAAAAACCATTTCTTCAACTTCTTTATAATCAGGAAAATATACTTTCAACTTAATTTTGTACTTATTGTTTGTTCGTTCAATCAATTCGTAAGTTTCGGGAAATAATCTGCCGGTATCGAGGGTAAAAATTGTACAATTTTTATCAATTTGGGCAATTAAATGGGTTAAAACCTGGTCTTCTGCGCCCAAACTCGAAGATAATGCTATTTTATTTTTAAATTTTTCTAAAAAAAAAGCAATTACCTCTTCCGGTTTAGCCTTTTGAAATTGCTCATTCCATTGTGCAATTTGTTTTTCCATATTTTTTTGCAAAAACTTTTTTATAAAAATTAAATTTTTAGTGATTATATTACCTCAAAATTTTAAATTTATTTGAGGTACAATTAATTTTTACTTTTCTAACACTTAACTTATTGAAATTTTTTAATTTCTTCTATAACTCTGTTTTTCAAATTGTTAGAAACAGGAATTAGAGGTAAACGCAAATGCTCTTCAAGTAAATTTTGGTATGCCATAGCGGCTTTAACTCCAGCCGGATTTCCTTCTTCAAAAATCAAATTGAAAAGATTTAACATTCTGTATTGCAATTCATTGGCTTTTTCAAAATCGCCTTTTAAGGCAAAACGAATTAAATCGGAATACTGAAGCGGTAATGAATTGGCTATCACCGAAATAACACCTTTTGCACCCAAAGCTATCAACGGCAAGCTCAAAGCATCGTCGCCTGAAATGACTTCAAAATGAGCCGGTTTGTTCTTAATAATTTTCATGCTTTGCATCAAATCGCCCGAAGCTTCTTTGATGGCGATGATATTTTTGTAATCATTTGCTAATCTGATAGTTGTATCGGCAGAAATATTTGAAGCCGTGCGACCGGGAACATTATATAAAATGATAGGAAGCGGACTTACTTCTGCTAAAGCCTTGTAATGCAAGTAAATACCTTCTTGTTGCGGTTTATTGTAATAAGGCGAAACAGAGAGAATGGCATCAATTCCGGTTAAATCGTAAGATTTAATTTTATTTTCGATTTTTCGAGTGTCGTTGCCCGCCATTCCAATAACAAGAGGTACTTTTTTATTAACTTTTTCGATAAAAAAATCGACTAATTTTCGCTTTTCATCATCGCTCATGGTAGAAGCTTCAGAGGTTGTACCTAATACCACTAAGTATTCTACTTTACTGCTTATCAAATAGTTAATTTGCTTTTCTAAGAAATTCCAATTGATGGATTTGTCAGCATTGAAAGGAGTAATTACGGCTACTCCGGTACCGGAAAATTTAAAATTTAGCATACTCAATCAGGAATAAAATAATTATTTTGGATTTTTTAAAACCGACATGTAATGATTAATTAAATCGATAAATTCTTTGAGCGACTTGTTTTGGTCAATGTTAATAATAATATCGTAAAACTCTTGATTATCAATGCCTCTACCAATTTTAAGCTTCGCCGCCGAAAGCCCGATAATAAATTTAATTTGAAGCAAATCGGACATACTTAAATCAATTAAAATATCGTAACTTTTTTTAGCAAACTCATCAACTTCAGAGTAATTAAGTTTTCCATACCAATTGGTTTCTTTAATAGAAAAGAAAAAAATTCCTTCGTGATGTGGAAAGTATGAAATAGCTTCTTTGGTTTTAACATATCCTAAGGCATCGACTTTGATATTTTTCAAATTCAAATCTGCCATAAAACTTTTTGCAATTAAATAAGAATCTTGGTGTGAAGCATCAAAGATGATTCCAATAGCCTTAGCCGAATCAAAATTAAAAAAGGCTTTATTGCGCTTACTTTTTTTAATTCCTTTTCTGAGAATATAATATCCTATTTTTTGTTTTAAATTTGTTATAAAGCTCACTATTTTAAAGTTTTATATTTAAAATTTTAAAAATTAAATTCTGATTTGAAATAATAAGTGCATTTTGCAAAAGAAAAAACAAAAGTATTAAAAAAAAATGAATAAGCATAAATAATTTGTTAAAGTTTAAAAATATTTATTTTAAAAAATGGATAAAAAAAAAATGAACTGTTTTTTAAGAAAAAATAATAAAGGCATGAATATTTACGGAAAAACTTTTTTTAATATTCTTTATGATAGATAAATACAGTATTATTTTCTTTTTTTTTAAAACAAAGAAAAAATTAATTTTACGAAAAAAAAGAATTTATAAAATGTTATAAAATAAAAAAAAACAAATAAAAATAAAGAAAAAACTTATTTTTTTTTAGCTATAATCATTTATGTTTAAAGTAATTACAAAATATGTTTACCTTTTGTTTACCTACAAAAACTTTATTTACCGTTAAAAAAAAAAAAAAATTGTTACTTTAGCATTGAAATAGCTATCGTTTTATAGAGAATTTATGAAAACAAACAAAAAAGTCTAACACAATATATTTATGCAAAAATTATCTAACCCTATATCTATTTTTTTGTTAATAGCTTTAGGTATATTTTTTTTATTATTTCGAGTAAAATTTTCAGAAATATTTGATATACAATCAAGTACGGTGTTTGCTGTTGGTATATTTTTTATCACATTCGGCTTAGGATTAATATTTTACAATTATTTGGTAACAGATTTTTTTTATATTGAAAATACCGAAAATAAAATTTTAAAAACAGAAAAAAAATCGGAAAATTTAAAACTTAGTGAACAAAACAAACCCATATCCTCCCAAGTTGTTCAAGCTAAAAATGAAGAAATAATAAAATCAATTGAAAATAACAATCCGCTCACTGTTCAAGAAAAAAAGGAAAAAGAAGAGGAATTTGTTTTGTCTGAAGTGACTCAAATAAATAAGCAAAAAACGTTGAATTTAATGCAATCGTTGTCTGATAATTTGCAAAAACAACATAATTTGTACTTAAAACGTATCTTTTTATCAAAATTTTTGACCTTTTTGTCTATCGTTTTGCTTGGTTTAATTGCATTTTTTGCTATAAAAAAATATCCAAGTATTAATCAGCAAACCGCTTTACTATTAATCAGCGGCACTATTTTTTCTTTTTTAATGATGTGGCGAGCGTTTACGCTAAAGTCCGTTTCAAAAAGCAAAATTCATATTTTATCAACACGAATATTGAATTTGAATCAAACTTCAAAGCGTTTTACATCTATTTCCGAAAAAAATTCTATGGCATTAAAAAGTACTTTAAACAGTTTAATCAAAGACAATAAGAAAGAAATTTTTACTCAAATAAAATAAATAATCTATGGGAACGCAATCGAATGCTGAATTGGGCAAGGACAAAAAAAATATGATTTTTGTAATTATCTTGGCTTTGGCAATTATTATTTCAATTCTTTTTTGGAAAACAGAATCGGCAAGTGAAAAACTTGAAACGGCTCAAGTTAAGCTTTTTGGCTTGCGGAGCGAGGTCGATTCTAAAATTGTAGAATTGGATTCGTTACATGCTGAAAATAAACTTATTACATCGCAATACGAAGCTTTGAAAAAAAATTATATGAAATTGCAACGTATTATCGTTGAAAAAAAGAAAAACATCAATTCCATAGCCAATGCCAAAGACCGCAAAGCCATGGCTGAGATGCTCGACGAATTGAATGGGCATTTGTTAAATTATGAAGCCATTTCCGATGATTTAAATAATTCTACTCAAGTAGCTGTAAATGACCCAAATAATGCTCAAATTTTAGCCGAAAACAAACGAATAGCTGAAGAATTGAGAATTGCGGAGCTTAATTCAAATGTTTTGAAAAAAGAAAAAGACCTTTTAAATAAACAAATCCAATCTTTGCAGGCTCAACTGGAGGGTTTTTCGACTACAAGTTCGACAAATACAGCATATTTGGAAAAATTACAAAATGATTTTAAAGCAGAACAAGCCAAATTCGATGCTTTAAAGCAAGAAACCGATAAATTGATTGAAAACAAAGACAAAAAAATTGAAACTTTATCGGAAAATGCAAAACAAGTTAAAGAAATAGCCGAATCGAGCTTTAAAGCTTTTTATTTTTACAAAGAAGGGCGAAAAACTCAGCGAACAGTTTTATTAAATACTTCGGATTTGCACAAAAGCAAAGATATTAAAAATATTTTGGTCGATTTTGTTTTGCCTGAAGCCGACGAGAATGAAAAAAATGCTTATTTGTCTGTTTTTAGAAAGGAAGATTCTGGTTTTCAATCCTATAGATTTTCTCAAATGAGTGTTCCCATTAATAAAATGAAGGGAAAAGTGAACTTAGAAATCGAACCAAAATTAGATAAAGGCGATTACAAATTTGTAGTAAATTACAAACAACAAGTTATTTTTAATCATGAGTTTACTATAAAATAATTTTTTTTCAACTAAAATAAAAAAAAATCCAAAATTCTAAGAATTTTGGATTTTTTTGTTTTCTTATTTTTGAATAAAAAAACCGGTATTTTATGCTAATAATAATTTCTGTTCTATTTCAAAAAGGTCTTTTTTAAAAACTTTGTCGGTTTCCAACATATTTGTAATGGTTTTGTAGGCATGTAACACGGTTGTATGGTCTTTTCCGCCAATTTTTGAACCGATAACAGCCAAAGAAAATTTAGTTAGATTTTTTGAAAAATACATTGCCATTTGACGCGCTTGTACAATTTCACGCTTACGCGATTTGGATTGCAAAACATTTACATTCAAATTAAAATGGTCGCAAACAATTTTTTGAATTTCATCAATTGAAAGTATTTTTTTAGTATTGACAACAATTTTATTTATCAATTCTTTAGCCAATTCAAGGGTAATTTCTTTTTTATTCAAGGTAGATTGCGCTAAAAGCGAAATGAGAGTACCTTCAAGTTCACGAACGTTATTTTTTACGTGTGTGGCAATAAATTCAACCACTTCTTCCGGAATGCTCAAACCTTCCTTGTAAATTTTGTGTCGCAAAATAGCCAATCGAGTAAGATAATCGGGGTTAGAAAGCTCAGCAGCCAGCCCCCATTTAAAGCGCGACAAGAGCCTTTGATTCATGCCTTTCAATTCTACCGGAGGCTTATCGGAAGTTAAAATCAATTGTTTGCCCGACTGCTGTAAGTGATTGAAAATGTGGAAGAACGTATTCTGAGTTTTATCCTTACCTGCAAATTCCTGAACATCGTCAATAATCAAAACATCAATCATTTGATAAAAATGAATGAAATCATTCAAATTGTTTTTACGAATAGAATCGGTGTATTGCGTGATAAATTTGTTGGAAGAAACATAAAGAACAATTTTTTGAGGATACTGCTCTTTCACTTGAATACCAATGGCTTGCGCCAAATGAGTTTTACCCAAACCCGAATTTCCGTAAATAAAAAGCGGATTAAAAGCTGTGCCTCCGGGCTTACTCGAAACGGCAATTCCGGCACTGCGCACCAAACGATTGCATTCACCTTCAATAAAATTGTTGAAAGTATATTCAGCATTCAATTGCGGGTCCACATGCAACTTCTGCAAACCCGGAATTACAAAGGGATTGCGAATACTTTTATCAGCACTCGCCGCTATCGACATTGAAAACGGTTTATTTTCAGGCACCGATTTACTTTTTTCAGGATAAGCTACCGTATATAACTGTTTATCAGTACGTTCCTTATCCATAACAACATTATATTCCAATTTCGCACCTATTCCCAATTCTTTCTTGAGCGTAGAACGCAGAATATCAATATATTGCTCCTCTAAGTACTCATAAAAAAAAGGACTGGGTACTTGAATAGTTAATACTTTATTGGTAAGTTTCAATGGTTTAATAGGAAGAAACCAAGTTTTAAAGCTTACCGAAGGGATATTATCTTTTATAATCTCTAAACACCTATTCCAAACAACTACATGTTCCACCATGATTTTACTCTTTTCTTCCATTGTTAAATAAATTTTTTTGCATTTTTCTTGTAACAAATATTAAATTAAAATTCCTAAAAAAAAAATTTTTTTTAAAGAAAAACATATTTTTTTTGTATTCATATTACTATCAATAATTTAGTTTAATTTACAAAAAATATACCTTTAAATCATTGAAATATTGTAATTTACCGCTTTTATTAACAAAATTATTAACCATTAAATTTTTGTTATTTAAGCATTTAGCAAAATCATTTTTTTTTTAAATAATTTATTTTCGCTTAAAATTAATTTAAGATTGAAAGTTGCATTTAGCAAAAAAAAAATACCCAATTATTATATAAAAAAAAGTTAAATAATGTATCGAAAAAGGACTCTAAAAGTCTAAATTTTAGATACAAAAACCATTTAAACTTTTCATTTTGAAATTTACTTTTTTCAAAACATTTTGAAATTTAAGCTTTTTTCGGCTATCAAAATAAATAGCAAAAAAAAGAGATTTATTTTTTAACTAAAGCATTTTTTAAAACAAAAAAAAATCTTTTCAACAAAAAATAAAAAAAGTAAAATTTATATAATTACCTATATATCAATATCTTTACTCAAGTCAATTTCAGAAAATTTTTAACCTTTTCTAAACTAATCAATTAAGAAAAAATCATTTTTTTATATTACTTAAAATGAGATTTTTAACAAAAAAAAAGTAAAAATAGCTTAAATAAACAAATTCTAATTGTCAAAAAAAAAGTTATCAACATGAGTATTTTTTTGCTATTTTTTTTAAATCATTGAAAATGAAGCCGAATATTTTTTTGAACAAATCTTGTTGATTTCTTTTTTCTTAAAAAAATAAAAATATTCAAACGTACTACTATTTTATTTGTATTTTTGACAAAAGAAACAAACTCTGATTTTATCTCTATCGTATTTAAAATCAATGAATAAGACCATAATTTTATTCGATTAATATTTAATTTGTTAAAAACGTTCATTTCTATAAAAAATAAATTTATGATAAAATTCTTTGAAGCTACAGAGCAAACATTTTTTGCCGTACAAACCACTATAAAACTAAATGTTTACGATGTGGAAAAATTAATCTGGGCATTTGGAAATGCAAAACCACTTGAAAATGAAAATATTAACGGCTACTTCGTAGGTCCACGCAAAGAAATGATAACCCCTTGGAGCACAAATGCCGTTGAAATTTGTCAAAACATGGGCATCTATCAAATTGTTAGAATTGAACAATTTACAAAAATTTTTGATGAAAATCACCACATCGACCCAATGCTTCAAAGATTATATAAAGAATTAAATCAAGAAATTTTTAAAATTGAAATTGAACCAGAAAAAATCATCTATATACATGATATTGAGCAATATAACAAGCAAGAAGGCTTGGCACTCAGCCCCGACGAAGTAGAATATTTAGAATCAATAAGTCGCGAGTTAGGGCGAAAATTAACTGATAGCGAAGTTTTCGGATTTTCGCAAGTCAATTCCGAACATTGCCGTCACAAAATTTTCAACGGACGCTTTCTTATTGATGGAAAAGAAATGCAACTCACTCTTTTTGACCTCATTAAAGCCACCTCAAAAGCAAATCCGCAAAACATCGTTTCGGCTTACAAAGACAATGTAGCTTTTTTAAAAGGTCCAAAAATTCTTCAATTCGCACCGAAATCGCACGACAAAGCCGATTTTTTTGAGGAAAAAGAAATTAAATCCATACTTTCGCTCAAAGCCGAAACCCACAATTTCCCCACTACCGTAGAACCGTTCAACGGTGCAGCAACCGGTTCCGGCGGCGAAATTCGCGACCGAATGGCGGGCGGAATCGGCAGCATTCCTTTAGCTGGAACTGCCGTTTATATGACTTCCTATCCACGATTAAATACCGGAAAACTTTGGGAAGAAAAAAACCAAGAAAGAAATTGGCTTTATCAAACTCCTGCCGAAATTTTAATCAAAGCCTCCAATGGAGCAAGTGATTTTGGAAATAAATTTGGACAACCCCTTATTTGCGGCAGTCTTTTAACTTTTGAACACACCGAAAAGAATAAAATTTTTGGGTACGATAAAGTCATTATGTTAGCTGGAGGAATTGGCTTTGCTCGATTGGAACATGCCCAAAAACTTAACCCCGAAACACATGATAAATTGGTTTTACTCGGAGGCGACAATTACAGAATAGGAATGGGAGGCGGTGCGGTTTCTTCGGTAGCAACAGGCGAGTATCACTCTGATATTGAGCTAAATGCAGTTCAACGTTCAAACCCTGAAATGCAAAAAAGAACTTTCAACGCCATTCGCGCTCTTGCCGAAAGCGACCAAAATCCGATTATTTCATTGCACGACCATGGTGCCGGCGGACATTTGAATTGTTTGTCGGAATTGGTTGAAAACACAGGCGGAGTCATTCATATAGACCGACTTCCGATTGGTGACCCAACGCTTTCTGCCAAAGAAATTATCGGAAACGAATCGCAGGAACGTATGGGATTGGTTATCAAGGAAAAAGACATTGAATGGCTGCAAAAAATTGCTCTTCGCGAGCGCGCTCCCATGTACGTAATAGGCGAGGCGACAGGCGATATGCAATTCACTTTCAAGGACTTACAAGGAAATACGCCAATTGATATGCAATTAGCCCATTTGTTTGGAAATCCGCCCAAAACCGTTCTCACCGATACCACGCAAAAAATAGCTTACGCTGAACCTGTTTTCAACGAAAAAGATTTGCAAAAATACCTCGAAAATATCCTTCGACTCGAATCAGTTGCTGCAAAAGATTGGCTCACAAACAAAGTGGACAGGTCGGTTACCGGACGCGTTGCCATGCAGCAAACCACAGGGGAAATTCAATTGCCACTCAACAACTTAGGCATTTCAACACTCGATTATACCGGCACAAGCGGCATAGCAACATCAATAGGTCATGCTCCAGCAGTTGCATTGATTAATGCCGAATCTGGCTCGCGATTAGCTGTAGCTGAGGCACTTACAAACATCATCTGGGCTCCGCTCAAAGATGGAATTTCATCGGTGGCTTTGAGTGCTAACTGGATGTGGCCTGCAAAAAACGAAGGCGAAAATGCACGCTTATACTCTGCTGTTCAAGCACTTAGCAAGTTTGCCATTGATTTAGGCATTTCAATTCCTACCGGAAAAGATTCGCTTTCGATGACTCAAAAATACAACGACAAAGTCGTTTATTCTCCCGGAACAGTCATTATTTCGGCTGTTGCCGAAGTTTTAGATGTGAAAAAAGCCATTTCACCCGTTTTGAAAAAAAATAATAAAACAAGTATTTTATACATTGATTTTTCTGGTTCACAAACTTTTGAATTAGGCGGAAGTAGTTTAGCTCAAACACTTGGATTTTTAGGACAAAATACTCCAGATGTAATTGATAATCAATATTTTAAAAAAGTATTTAATGCCATTCAAGAATTAATAAACAAGGAATTTATTTTAGCCGGACACGATGTTTCGGCAGGCGGTTTAATCGTAGCCCTTCTCGAAATGACTTTCACATCGAACCAAATGGGTTTGAATGTAAACCTTAATGAGTTCAAAACCAACAATTTAGTATCAATTTTATTCAGTGAAAAACCTTCAATTTTAATTCAAATTGAAAACGAAAAAGAAAAGGAAATTTTAGATTTTTTCAGTAAAAAAGAAATTTTAGCTACAAAAATAGCAACTGTAAACGAAAACAGAAATTTTACAATAAAAACAAATTCAATTTCTTTCAATCTGAATATCAATGAATTAAGAAATGTTTGGTTTGAAACTTCCTACCTTCTCGATTGCAAACAATCGGGAGAAAAATTGGCACTCGAACGTTTTAAAAATTATGCTAAAAATCCGTTAATTTACAAATTTCCGAACCATTTTGACGGAAAAATTGAAAAATATATCGCTTCCGCTGAAAAAAATAAAGTAAAAGCTGCTATAATTCGGGAAAAAGGCGTAAATGGCGACCGTGAAATGGCTTATTCGCTCTTTAAAGCCGGTTTTGATGTAAAAGATGTGCATATCACTGACCTAATTTCTGGAAATGAAACCCTTGAAGACATTAAAATGCTGGTTTTTGTTGGTGGTTTTTCAAATTCCGATGTTCTCGGCTCAGCAAAAGGTTGGGCAGGAGCGTTTTTATACAACGAAAAGGCAAAAAAGGCACTTGACAATTTTTATGCACGCCCCGACACTTTAAGTTTAGGCGTTTGCAATGGTTGCCAATTGATGGTTGAATTAGATTTAATACAACCTTCTCATACAGAGAAAGTTAAAATGCTTCACAATCAATCACATAAATTTGAATCGGCATTTTTAAATGTAAATGTTTTGGAAAATGAATCAGTTATGCTTAAATCGTTGTCTAACACACAATTAGGTATTTGGGTTGCGCATGGCGAAGGAAAGTTTCATTTGCCTTATGGCGAAGAAAATTACTGTATTCCAATGAAATACAGCCACAGTTACTATCCAGCTAATCCGAACGGCTCCGATTTTGATGCAGCAGCCATCTGCTCGCCCGACGGCAGGCATTTGGCTATGATGCCCCACTTAGAACGAGCTATAATGCCTTGGCAATGGGCAAATTACGAAGAAACGAAACAAGCCAAAACGCATGAAGTAACGCCTTGGTTTGAAGCCTTTGTAAATGCACGAATCTGGATAGAAAATAAATTTTAAGGTAAAAAATGAGTAAAAATTTTATAAATAATCGGCTATGAAAATAATGGTTGCCATGAGCGGTGGCTTAGACAGTTCTATGGCAGCCGCTATTTTAAAACAGCAGGGGCATGAAATAATTGGTGTAACGCTCAAAACGTGGAAATATCCTAACATATTGGTTTACAACAGTTTTGAAGATGATGCAAACGATGCCCGAAATGTTGCACAATATTTAGGTTTTCCGCATTACGTCATTTCAGTAGAAGAACTTTTTTATAATACAGTAGTTCAAGACTTTACAGCGAATTATTTAACCGGAAAAACGCCAAATCCGTGTGTGGTGTGCAACCGCGAAATTAAATTCGGTAAATTAATAGAAATAATGCAAGAGTTTGGTTGTGAGCTACTTGCAACCGGTCATTATGCAAAAATAGCACAAGAAAACGGGCGATATTTTTTACAAAAAAGTTCCGATTTAGTCAAAGACCAAACTTATTTTATGTGGAATTTGACACAAGAAAATTTAGCAAAAATCATGTTTCCGCTTTCCGAGTTTTCAAAATCGGAATTGCGCGAAAAAGCCAATGAATTAGGGCTTCGCCGCGTAGCACACAAACGAGAAAGTTACAATTTGTGTTTTTTACCCAACACCGATTACCGAACTTTTATACAAAATGAATTTTCGATAAAGGAAGGAAATTTTGTACTGGAAAACGGCAAAATAGTTGGAAAACACAAAGGTTTGGCATTTTATACCATCGGTCAAAGACGCGGACTTGATTTTGTACATCAAAAAGCGTTATTTGTGTATAAATTTGATACCCAGAAAAATGAGATTATTCTTTCTGAAAAAGAAAAATTAATGACAAATGAATTTTTTATAGAAAATATTCATTTTCAAAAATATGAAAAAATCAACAGCAGTATTGAAGTTTTAATTAAAGTAAGGCACAGTAACGAATTGTTTAAAGGAAAATTAGAAATAAAAAAAAATCAATATAAAGTAATTTCAGGAACAAAAATATTTGCCATAACTTCCGGTCAATCAGCCGTTTTCTATGAAGAGAACGATTTAATCGGTGGTGGCTTTATCATTTAACAAAAATATGAAAATAGATACCGTTTTGAAAGTTATAAATTTTTATCCGCCTTTATTTTTTGCGGGCATCAAATTAAAAAAAGTAAATGCCGATAAAACACAACTGACCGTTCAGATGAAGCTTAACATCTTCAATAAGAACATGTTTGGCACACATTTCGGGGGTTCGCTCTACGCTATGTGCGACCCGTTTTATGTATTTATCATTGCCACTCATCTCAAAAAAGACTACATTATTTGGGATAAATCGGCGTGTATTAATTTTGTACGACCGGGCAAGGGTAAGGTTCAAGCAATTTTTGAAATACCCAAAGAAGAACTGGAAAAAATTAAAAATGAAGTAGATGCAGGAAAAAAGAACTTCTTTTTTGAAACCGAAATAACTGATGAAGAAAATAAAATTGTAGCTAAAGTACGCAAAGAAGTTTACATTCGCAAAAAAGCAAAATAATTAAAAAAACTATTATAAAACAGTTCTTTTTTTTCTTTTTTAACGATTTATTCATTTACTTTTGTAAAAAATAAAAATTTAGAATTTTAATCTTTTTTTATAAAAAATAATAACAAAATTTGCCTTTTTTATAAAAAAACATAACAAAAATTGAAATGAAAACAACTCCATTTACACAATTTCATATTGATTTGGGTGCAAGAATGACACCTTTTACTGGTTATAATATGCCAATTGAATATTCGGGTGTGAACGATGAACACATTACCGTTCGTACAAAATTAGGCGTTTTTGATGTTTCACACATGGGCGAAATTTGGGTAAAAGGTGCAAAAGCCTTTGAATTGGTACAAAAAGTAACCACAAACGATGTCGCTTCGCTCACACCGGGCAAAATTCAATATTCGTGTTTTCCCAACGGAAAAGGCGGAATTGTGGACGATATTTTAGTGTATCATTATGAAAATGAGAAATATATGCTGGTTGTAAATGCCGCAAATGTTGAAAAAGATTGGAACTGGTTGTTAGAACAAAATAAAAACATAGGTGCAGAATTGGAAAACGCATCTGATTCGATTGCGCAATTGGCAGTTCAAGGTCCCAAAGCCGTAGAAGCCTTGCAAACACTCACCGATATTCCATTAGCCGCCATCAAATATTATACTTTTGTAACCGGAAAATTTGCCGGTGTAGAAAATGTAATTATCTCAGCCACAGGCTATACTGGTGCTGGAGGCTTTGAACTTTACATGTATAACAGCGATGCTGAAAAAATTTGGAATGCCGTTTTTGAAGCCGGAAAAGAATTTGGCATCAAACCGGCAGGTTTAGCATCTCGCGACACTCTGCGTTTAGAAATGGGTTTTTGTTTGTATGGAAACGACATAGATGACACTACTTCTCCCATTGAAGCAGGTTTGGGGTGGATAACGAAATTTGTAGAAGGTAATCCATTTATAGATAGAGAGTTAATGGAAAAACAAAAAGCTAATGGCGTTAGCAAATTACTTCGTGGTTTTGAAATGCTCGAAAAAGCTATTCCGCGTCATGGTTACGAAATAATTGATAATGAAGAAAATAGAGTAGGAGAGGTTACTTCGGGAACTATGTCGCCTATGCTCAAAGTTGGAATTGGAATGGGCTACGTAAGCCCTGAATTTTCAAAGATTGGCTCCGAAATTTTTATTAAAATTCGTAACAAAGCCATGAAAGCAAAAATTGTAAAATTGCCATTTTACAAGGCTTAGCAAAATTTAAAAAAAACTCTTCTGAAAAAAAGAAGAGTTTTTTTTTGCAAAAATTCTACTCTTTTTTTACAACACCAAATAAATTATCGATACAAAAATATGCTGGTGTATTCATGCCAAACAGACCAACATCGGTTGAAGTAAGCCAAAAATTAAGTTTCTTAACTTCGCCTAAATTTACTAAATTCACTTTAGCCCAAGTATTAATAATGTAATCGTTTACATTTTCGGAAGCAGTAAAATCAGCTAAGTAAAACTCTACAGTATCAGTAACTTGACCATTTTCATCAATGCCTTCAATCGATAGTTTAAACCAATCGGGGTCGGTTCCGGTTGTGCCACCAAATTTTTTAGAATAAGCATCACCGTTTTTCATCGAAAGAGCAGCATAAGTGCTATTTGTAACGTAAACCGTTTGAGGCAAGGTAACTTTTTGAAACAGAACTTCAGCTT
Source organism: Paludibacter propionicigenes (assembly GCA_020721325.1). GTDB lineage: Bacteria > Bacteroidota > Bacteroidia > Bacteroidales > JAIFNL01 > JAIFNL01. The sequence goes on along the minus strand of DYNA01000004.1, from coordinate 12,874 downwards.
TTCCAAAAATGTAACCGACCGCATATTTGCTCGAATTATTTGCACCTTTTCCGGCATAAGCACTGTACTGATTTTCATAACCTCCAGAAGTATTGTTAGTTATATTTGAATAAGCAAAACCAGACCAAGAATTCCATTCTGAATTGAAAACATTAATAAAATCGGCTCCAGCTTGTTGAAATTTGCCCGAAGCATCGGAACCATTCCAAAAACTTTCCGAATTAAGAGTTAAATCTTCAAAATCGCTGAAAGTTTCAACGAAAACACGAACTGTATATTTCTGAATCGTTCCATCTTCGGCAGTTATTGTAAAAATAACATCTTCAGAAAAATTGATAACTTGCCCAAAAGCCGGTTCAATATATGCGCCTTCGGATATTTCGCCAAGAGGTATAAGATTCGTATAATCAGTACCATACGGTACATAAACTTCTAATAATGTTCCGGAAAAATAGCCATAAATTTCAATATCTTGAAAATTGAAAGAATGTAAATAATTAAAATTGCTTTTTTGTTTTTCACACGATGAAAAAAGCAATCCAATTGTTAAAAATACAATAAGTAAAACAAAATTTTTTTTAATCATTTTTATAATTTTTTATAATTCTTAAATATTAATCATCATTTTTTATAATACTAAATTTTTATTCTGCAAAAATAATTTTAAAATTTATGTACTTTTTTTCAAAAACCAAAGTTCGATAACAGTTTGATTGATTTTTCGATTTTATTTTAATTGGAAAAACAAATTTAAAGTTGTTGAGGTTTCATAGTGCTTAACAATTTACGATAATAAAAAAAATCTAAAAAAAACAGCTAAAAACCAATTCCGTTACAAAATTAAATTTTAATTAGGAATTAAAAAACTTTTTAAAAAAATTTAGTACTGTATTGATTGATTTCGTTATCCCATTTTCGGGCATTTCCTTGTGTTAAAACATCGAGAAATTCCCAAAAAGCAGGTTTATGACTTTTAATTTTTGTATGTGAAAGTTCATGCAAAAGTACGTAATCTATCAAATAATCAGGTAGTTGCATTACGTAAAGTGAAATATTAATATTGTTAGAAGCCGAACAACTTCCCCAACGGCTTGTGATATCTTTAATGGCTAAATTATTGAATGTTAAATTATACTTTTGGCAAAAAAAGGCTATCCGAATGGGTAAATAAAGTTTCGCTTCAATGCGAAAAGCTTCTGTAATTCCTTTACGCACAGCTTGTTGAATGAATTCATCGCGAGTAGAAATGAGTTTTGGTTTCTGAATTAAAATAAGACCATTTTTAATAGAAATTTTAACATTATTTGTATTAACATCGATTATGTGCAAGCGATGATTTCGAGTTGAAAAAGGAGTATTTTCCAGAAAAACGGTTTTTTTTTCCTCAATTTTTTTTAAATTTTTTTTAATCCAATCTAATCGTTTATCCACAATAGCTTCAGCTTGTTCAAAAGTAGCATTTTCGGGTAAAGTAATTATAACCCCTTCAAAAGGTTTTACCTTAATAGAAAAATTTTTTATACCCTTTTTTTTTAATAAAACAATTTCACCAATTCCTGTTCTAAATATTACCTTCATTTACGAAAAAATTTAATTTCTTTTTGCCTGTTTAGGTTTGTCGGTAATTTCGGCAGGTCCGGGTTGAAATTCTTTACTCGCCATTAAAATATGCCTTTTGCCTTCAGGTCCATTTAAGCGGTGTATAAAAAACCCAGCATCTCTAAGTGCTTGTTTAACAGTTCCTTTAGAAGAATAAGTTATTAAAATGCCTTTGGGATTGAGAAAAGAATACATTTTATCAAAAATTTCTTTTGTCCACAAATCGGGCTGTACGTCGGGCGCAAAGGCATCAAAATAGATTAAATCAAATTTTCGTCTGCTCTTAAATTCTTTCAAATCGGCTTCAATTTTTTTAAAGTGAAAAAACCAACTAAAATAATGGTCTTCATTCCAATTAAAAAGATGTATGTCATTAAAAAATTGAGGAATATCAAGACGGTTTGAATTAAGTAACTTGGCATAATTTATCTGTGAAACTTCTTCCATAGTCAGAGGATATTTTTCAATAGCAAAGTAAGTGGTAGCTTTACCTAACTTAATAGATTCCAACATAGTAAGTAAACAATTTAGCCCTGTACCAAATCCAATTTCCAAAATGCTAATATTTACTTTTTTAAAATGATGAAATCCATTTTTAATGTAAATGTGCATCGATTCTTGAATTGCTCCATAACTTGAATGGTAATGTTCTCCCAGCTCGGGAACAAAAATAGTATGTGAACCGTCGCTGGTCATAACAATTTTACGTTCTTTCATGGTTTGTTTTTTTTATTTTTAAAACAATCATTTTATAAAAAATAATTCCGCAAAATAATGTATTTTTTTTTAGTAAAAAAAAATTTTTTTTTTTTTAAAGTAAAAAAATATCTTTTTTTTTATAAAAAAAATACCTTAAAAATAAATTTCTTTTTACTGAACATTCAAAACACCTTTAACGGTTCTTAAAATTTTCGAGAATTTTTCAAATTCTTTTTTATTTTTTGCAAATAAAGTTAATTTTCCTTTAAACATTCCATCTTTGGCATCAACATTAATGGAATGCAAATTTAAATGAGGTTCTTTTTTTATCAAACTTGTAATATTTGCGACTATTCCGACCGAATTTATACCGGTAATAATTAAATCGCCCATATAATCATAAACGGAATTTTTGGTATTCCATTGTGCTTTCACCACTCTGTAAGGAAAACGCGACATCATTTGGGCAGCATTTGGGCAGCTAACTTTATGAATTTTAGTACCTTTGCCAATGGTAACAAAACCAAAAATTGTATCGCCCGGAACCGGTTTACAGCATTGAGCCAAATCGTAATTCAAACCTTTTACGCTATCGCCAATCAAAAGATATTCGTGCGAAACGTCCTCTTCGTGCGAAACACCGCGCTGTTCATATTTATTGTCTTGAATTTTTTGGTGGGTTCGCTGGTTTGTAAATTTGTCATTTTCAGCTATTTTGTCTAATAGCTCTTTTATTTGCGTTATTTCAATTTTTCCTTCGCCAACGGCTTGGTATAAATCAACTATTTTCTTTAAATTCAGCTCATTACAGATTTTAAATAAGGTATCATCTTGAAAATCGAGTTTCAATTGTTTAAATTTATACATCAACATATCTTTTCCGGCAGCGGCATCTTTGTATTTGGTCTCATTAAGAGCAAGTTGTATTCGTTTTTGTGCGCTTCGAGTGTAAGCTATATTGAGCCAATCGGGGGTAGGTTTTTGATTGGGCGAAGTTTTTATATTGATTCTATCGCCATTTTTTAATTTGTATTTTATAGAAACGTGTTTACCGTTTACTTCGCCTCCCACGCACTTATCGCCTATGTTTGAGTGAATTGCATAAGCAAAATCGAGTAAAGTCGATTTATTTTTCATTTTTTTCAAATCGCCTTTTGGCGTAAAAATAAAAAGGACATCTTGATATAATTCGGCTTTTGATGTAGAAAATTTTTCGGTTAAATTATCGTCTAAATTTTCAAGCATTGTGCGAATTTTCTCAGCCCAATTATCGGCATTTGATTTACTATTTGCACTTTTGTATTTCCAGTGTGCTGCCTGCCCTTTTTCGGCAACTTCGTCCATTCTTTGTGTACGAATTTGAACTTCAACCCACTTTTGTTCGGCATTGGGAACTGCAACCGTAGTATGCAACGATTCGTATCCGGTCTCTTTGGGATTGGTTATCCAATCACGTAATCTGTTGGGATTCAACTCATACCAATTGCTAAATTCGGAATAAATATTCCAACAATCTTTTTTTTCTTTTTGTTTAGCTAATTTTATTTCGTCCTCTAATTCTTTTTCTTTTTGTGCAATAAATGTTTTTAACTGCTTTTTCTTATCAAAATTATCGTCTTTTAATGCAAGTAAATCGGTGTAACTCTTTGATAATTCATCTCTTATAAAATTTGCATTTTCAAAATAAGGTTCATTAACAATAATGCGAATGGCGAAAAGGTCGTAAATTTTTTCAAATGTTGTATTTTGCTTTTTCATTTTATTCCAAATGGAATAAATTGATTTTGGACGTCCTTTTATGCTGAATTTTAAACCTTTAGATGCAAAATGTTTTTTAATTGGAGTTATAAAATCGTCAATAAATTTTTCGCGATTTTCTTTATTTTCATTTAATTTTTCTTTGATAAAATTATACATTTCGTTATGCAATTTTTTCATCGAAAGTTCTTCAAGTTCGGTTTTTATGGCATAAAGTCCGAGTCTATGAGCAATTGGTGCATAAATAACAGAGGTTTCGGTCGCAATTTTTACTTGAATCTCCTCCGAATAGTCGTTCATATTGCGCATGTCGAATAAAACCAAGCTTAATTTTACCAAAATCGAGCGCACATCGTCGGCAAGAGTGAGTAAAAGTGTAATATAATTCTCAGTTTGTACGGCTACGCGCTCTTTTTCTCTTAAAACTTTGCGTTTCAAGTCCCCTTTTTTGGTTTCCACGCTCACATTTTCTTCCGTAATTCGTTGAACTTTAATATTGTTAATTTTCCAAATTCCATCTATAATAAGTGAAATACTTTTATTGTATTGATTTTCAAGAAATTCAGTGGTTAAAGGTTCAAATTTTTTGACTTGATATAAAATAACAGCAATAAGAGATTCGTAACTCAAGTGCAATTCTTTTAACACAATGATTATCAAGTCGTAAAGCTTATCTAAATATTTTTCTTTATCATTGGCTTCAATTTTTTCATAAACAATGCACATTAATTGCAAAGCCTTGTCTAATAAGGCTTTTTCTTTGTCAGTAAAGTTTTCATCTGTTAAAACTTTAAGTTTTTGTATAAAATCGTTTAAAATCATAGTTTTTTTTTCAAAAGTTATTTTACTATTATTTTTTAAAAGAAATGATAAAAAATTATATAAAAGTTTTTTCTTTTATACGAAAAAATAAATTTTAAGTTTTGTAAAAATAATAAAAAAGCCTTGCATATTATATATGACAAGGCTTTGTACCAAAAAACTTTTATTTATCCTTATCTATTTAGTTATGTCTTTACGATAAAATATTCCCTTAAAATGCAATTTTTCAATATTTTGATAAACTTTTTGCCGCGCTTGCTCAAGAGAATCACCCAAAGCGGTTACTGCAAGAACTCTACCACCATTGGTAACTATTTTGTTATTTTGAAGATCTGTTCCGGCGTGAAATATCATAATATCTTCATTTACAGCGTCTAATCCAAATATTTCAAAACCCTTTTCATATTTTTCGGGATATCCGCCCGAAGCGGCAATTACAGTTACTGCCATTTTGTCTGTCCATTTCAAATCATTGATTGTTAAAGTTCCATCAATTGTTTTTTCTATAACCTCCACAAAATCAGATTCTAACCGCGGCAATACTACTTCCGTTTCAGGGTCTCCAAATCGTACATTGTACTCTAAAACCTTGATTCCTAAGCTTGTGAACATTAAACCAATGAACAAAATTCCTCTAAAATCAATGTTTTCGGATAAAAGACCATTCATCGTTTTATCTAAAATTTGAGTTTGAATTTCGTTAACATTATTGTCAGAAAAAATTGAATTGGGTGAAAAACAGCCCATTCCACCGGTATTTAAGCCTTCATCGTTATCAAATACTCGCTTATAATCACGCGCACTTTCCATAGGAATAATACTTTTTCCATTCACAAAACAGAGCAATGAAGCTTCGGTACCTTCTAAAAATTCTTCTATAACAATTTGATTTCCAGCACTTCCAAATTTTTGATGTTTCATTAAATCCATTAAAGCCAATTCGGCTTGTTGTTTATTTTCACAAATCAAAACACCTTTTCCGGCTGCCAATCCGTCAGCTTTTAACACAATAGGAAATGAAAATTCATTAATACCATTTTTGGCAAGTTCCAAATCATCGTAAGCTCGATAAGCAGCGGTTGGAATCTGGTATTTTTTCATAAAATTTTTCGAGTAAATTTTACTACCTTCTAAAATTGCTCCATCAAGATTGGGTCCAAAAATTTTTTTCCCGCAGGCTCTAAATTTATTGCCAATTCCGGCTACAAGAGAAACTTCAGGTCCTACAATAGTCAAATCGATTTCATTATTTTGCGCAAAAACCAAAAGTTTATCAATATCTTCAACGCCAATATTAACATTTTCAGCCAGAATCGAAGTTCCTGCATTTCCGGGAGCGCAAAATATCTTTTTTGCCTTTGGACTTTGGGCTAATTTCCAGATAATTGCATGTTCTCTTGCACCATTTCCTATAACTAAAATTTTCATTTTATAAAAATATTTTTTTAAATATTAAAGAAAAAGTAAAAAGGTATTTTTTTAATGCTTAAAATGACGCATTGAAGTAAAAATCATAGTCAATCCGAATTTATTTGCAGCATCTATTGAATCTTGGTCTTTTACAGAGCCTCCGGGTTGAATTATTGCAGCAATTCCGGCATTTGCAGCAGCCTCCACCGAATCAGGAAAAGGGAAAAAAGCATCAGATGCCAAAACTGCACCTTTGGCTTTAACTCCTGCATGATTTATCGCAATTTCCAACGCACCAATTCGACTAACCTGTCCGGGTCCAATACCCAGAGTTTGAGCATCTTTCGCAACGACAATACCGTTTGATTTGGTATGTTTTACAGTTTTCGACGCAAATATTAAATCCTCCATTTCTTTCTGGGTTGGGTGTCGTTTTGTTACGATATTAAGCTGATTATCAATGATTAAGTCGCTATCGATATTTTGAATTAGCAGACCTCCCAAAACGGATTTAATGCTTAAATTAGTAAATTTATTTTGATTTATGCTTGTTAATTCTAAAAGTCTTATATTCTTTTTCTTAGTTAAAATTTCGAGTGCTTCGGGTGAATAAGCTGGAGCAATAACCACTTCGAGAAAAATGCTATTTATCTCATTAGCAGTAGCTTGGTCAAGTAGCCTATTCATTGCAACAATTCCGCCAAAAATAGCCACTTCATCGGCTTGATAAGCTTTTTTATATGCCTCAAAAATAGTATCAGCACTCGCTATTCCACACGGATTTGCATGTTTTACAGCCACTACTGTGGGTTGAGAAAATTCGCTCAAAGCTTCGAGTGCACCATTTGCATCAGCAATATTATTAAAAGATAACTCCTTGCCATGCAATTGTTTAGCATCAGAAATTGAGCCTTTTGTATTTAAAATGTCAGAATAATAAGCAGCATTTTGATGTGGATTTTCGCCATAACGCAATGCCTGTTTTTTTTCATAAGTAAGAGTTAATTTTTCAGGAAAAATATTATTAAGTTTTGTATTAAAGTAATTTGCAATTAAAGCGTCATAAGCTGCTGTGTATGTGAAAACTTTAGCTGCCAAATATTCTTTGGTTTGAGGGGTTGTATTTCCAGTTTCTTTTAACTGATTAATTACTAAATTATAATCGTTAGGGTCGGTAATAACATTCACAAAATGATAATTTTTAGCCGCAGCGCGCAACATGGTTGGTCCTCCAATATCAATATTTTCAATTATCTCTTCATGACTTGCACCGGTTTTTAAAATGGTTTCTTTAAAAGGATATAAATTACAAACAACTATATCAATAGGTTCAATTTCAAGCTCTTGCATAGTTTTAATATGCTCTTGGTTATCTCTAATAGCCAACAAACCACCATGTATGCGCGGGTGAAGAGTTTTTAGTCGACCGTCAAAACATTCGGGAAAATTTGTAATTTGGCTAATATCAATTACTTCTATTCCATTTTCATTTAATTTTTTAGAAGTACCGCCGGTAGAAATAATTTCCCAACCCATTTTTAACAATTCTTGTGCAAATTCTACTATACCTGTTTTATCAAAAACACTTATTAATGCTTTCATTATCAAAATTTTATAATTTTACAATAATTAATTTTTCAATTTTTTTACAAATTTTTATTACTTTTAAAAATTAGGTGCAAAAAATATTATAAAAATATATTTTTTAATAAAAAAAATTTACCACATTATTTTTATTCTTCGTTGTTAAAATATATTTTATAAAAATTCATATTTTTTTCTTCATCTCGTCCACGAATAATTCTGTCGCGTTTCCCATGAATGTAGATATGAAAATTTTTATCTAATTTAATAATACTCTTAAATTTACGCTTCATTCCTTTAACAGCTTCTTCCGAAACGGTAAATTCTTTTTCGGTTTCAACATTATTTTTTTGAACAAAATCGTGCATATAGTCGTGAAAAGCATCTTGAACTTCTTCATTTTCAAATACTTCCTTTTCAAAATTCGCCATACTAAAATCTACATTTTCAGTGAAGAAATTTACCGATTTATTTAAAAAATCTATCTGGTCCGGACGTTCTACATTATGGTCTGGGTTGTAAATTTCTTCGGCAAAACCTTTGCACAAATTTAAAAAATTTTCGGTTTGATAAAAATTATCTTCACGCAATTTTAGTGCTAAAAAGTCATCTTTCCAATATTGCGCTTCTCCTTTAACTTTAACATTATCTACAATGCTCACTTTAAAGCCTTTATCGCGTTCGGTATTAAAAATTAAACAGCCCTTATCTAATTTTTTAATATTAATTCCGGCTTCATAATCAATTTCATAACCATCGTTTTGCGGGTAAACTTTCAAAAAAGTTTCTCTATTTTCGGATTTAAAGATACCAATAGCATCACAAACTTCATTTTCAACTAAACAATCACGCAAAAAAACAATGTACATTTCACCAGATTTTATTTTTGGATGATTTGAAACACTATATAAATGGTCGGCAATTAATGTAGATTGATTATAAAAATTTTCGGCATTTTCAAATATCTTTGAAATATAATGAAAAACTAAATTAGAATTTAAATTATCTTCATGATAAAAATTATAAAAAGCTCCGGGTTTAAAAGCTGTTAAAAAATAATGAAGCAAAAGTGGTTTAACATCTTCATTTTCAGCCAATAACAAAGGTTGCTTTGAATAACGTACTCCATCGTTTGTCTGTTGATTTCCAACATGATGTATTATAATTTTTTCTAAATGAACATTTGAAAAATTAAACATTTTTTTATATTTTTTGGGAAAAAAAATTTAATTAATACCGCAAAATAATTGAAAAAAACTCTATGATATAAAAGAATAATTGTCAATTTTTTTTTTTTACAAAAATAATATTTTTTTTGAGTAAAAAAAAATATTTTCTTTAACAATATTTAACGTATTTTAATTTACACAATTTCAAGACTTTAATAATTAAAAATGAATATAAATTTTAAAAATATGCAACTTTTACAAGTAAAAGTTTGTTTATATATAAAAAGGTCTTTTTTTCAAAATTTTACATATAAAACTAAAAATATGAAAACAAAAAAAAATTTCTTGCTGCTTGCACTTTTGCTTGTTTTTGGGGCTTTTGCGCAAGCACAAATTTCTACCAAAGGAAATATTGAAGATGACATTTGGATTGAAAATAGTTTTGAAAAACTAAAAAATTCGAATAATTTAAAGACTCTCATTTTAAAACCCAATTTGGGTGGACAACCGGTAGTGCCTTCTGGAAATACCGTAATATTAAATCCCGGAACTTATTTAAGCTATTTGTGGGAAGGAGATGGTTCAACTTTGCAAACCCGCACCATTACGGGCGAAGGACAATGTTGCAATAAAGTTACTGTAGCCGATGAAAATGGAAATACTGGCGATGACCAAGTAAGTGTAACCATTAAAAATCCAACAGTTGGCTTTTATAATATTGAGCGTTCTGAACCTTACTCATGCTCAGATGTAATTCGTTTAAAGGCATTTAGCTATTGCGATGCCGGTGGTTATATTGTACCGGGTTTTGCAATTTCAATTAGAACCGACGAAAATTCTTTGACAGAAAATAAAATGGTATTTTTACGAAATGGCAAAAAGTATGCAGAAGAAGGAATTGGAAAATTTACAAACAATTCAAAGCATTACATTAATTTACAATACATTACACCAAGCGATAAGTGGGAATATGTTTTTGTTGATATTGCTGAAAATGGAGATTTCCATTCGGTATCACAAGATAATTCTGATTGGTTAATGATTGAACGTCAATTATTTAGCTTTTCAGAAGGAACGGATAGTTTAAGTGGCTATTTAGGTTATGCGAAAGGAACAGCCACTTTTTCCGGTCCCGGAGTTGTGAATAATAAAAATGGATATGGCTGGTTTTATGCGCAAGTAGCTGGACCCGGCACACACACAATTACATACACTTGGGACGATGGACGAGGTTTTGTTGGCTCAGCTTCGCAAACAATTACTGTAGCCGATAATTTACCAACAATAAATGCGGGAAAAGATACTTCAATTTGTTTAAATAATTCGGTTGTTTTAGGTGGAAATCCAACCGCTTCAAATGGCACTCCAGAATTTGTATTTCAATGGGAGCCAGCCATTGGACTTGATGACCCGAACAGTTCAAATCCAATTGCAACTCCTTTAGAAACAACAACATATATTGGTATGACTGCCGATAATTATGGCGAAGGCTGTGTTGCAAGTGATACAGTAACTATTTTTGTAAATGCTTTTTCACACACTGGTATCATACAAAATGATACCAGTTTATGTGCAGGAGATAATTTAATTCTTTCGGCAGAAAATAATTACTCTTTTGATTTTGATGGCTACGATGACCATATCAACGTAAACGACCACAATGCACTCGATTTAACATCTGAAGGCACTGTGGAAGCATGGATTTTTGCACATTCGTACAAACCTTTTGGAGGCATTGTACATAAAGGCGACCAAGCAGACTGGTGGGACGAAGCCTATACATTGCAACTTTGGAACGACCAAAAAATAAAATTTGCAGTAGTAGGAGAGGGCGAATCAAATAAAAATATTAGCATGTTAAGCTCTGTAAGTAACTTATCTTTAGATGAATGGCATCATATTGTAGGTGTTTGGAATACCGAAGGATTAAAACTTTATATCGATGGCATTTTAGATAATTCAATTGCAGAAACTAAAGTAGCCAGAATTTCAAGTGGAGGTTTAAATATAGGCACGCAACTCACTGAAATCTATAATGATAAGCTTGGTAAAATTCCTTTCGATGGATTGATTGACGAAGTTCGAATTTGGAATAAAGCACTTATGCAAAATGAAATAACTGAAAAAATGCAAAAACTGCTTAATCCCGATGAAGAAAATGGCTTAGTGGCATATTTTGATTTTAACGAAGGAGTAGGAGGGAAGACCTTTGATTTAACTGAAAATCAGTTGGTTGGAAATATTTACGAACCACAATGGAGTGCATTTACGCCATTTAACCAAACTCAATACAACTATATTTGGAGTACAGGCGAAAATACGCCAGTTATTTCAATAAATCCCTCACAATCAAACTATTATTATTTAAACATTAGTAGTGAAGAATGTAGTTTAAACGATTCAATTTTTGTACAGATTACAGACAGTGATGAACAAAGTATATTGGGAAATGTTAATTACTCACAAGGTCAGTTTAGTGAAAACGATTTAAGTATAAAAGCCTATAAATTACCAAATTATGATTTAATTCAAGAACAGAATATAAATTACAATAGTCAATATCAGCTCAATTTAAATGCCGGAAAATATATTTTAAGGGCAGTTTTGAATAATTTGAATTACCCCGATGTAATCAATACTTATTACGATAGTACTTATTCATACAAATTGGCAAAAATAATTGATTTAAAATGCGGAGAAACTTATCAAGCTGATATTAAAATGTTTGAAGCAGAACCCTTACCTTCAAAATCAATAAATGGCTCTATTTCAGGAACTATTCATTATTCTACGCAAGCAAAAACGAATCAAATAGAAGCAAATAAACAAAATATTAAAACTTCAAATTTACCAGTAATTGGAGCTGTGGTTACTGCCGAATCGGAAGCAATTTATAAACCTTTAAATATCACAGAAACAAACACTTACGAACCTTATCTTTTTCATCAGCCTCAATTTTTCGCTCAAACAAACTTTGATGGTTTTTATGAGTTAAAAAATTTATTATCAGGGATTTATGCACTTCAAGTAAATATTCCCGGATTGCCATTAAATTCTACTTATGAACTTGAAATTGATGAAAATAATTCAAATTACAACAACATCAATTTTTTAGTTGGCGCAAATATTTCTGCTGATAATTCAACAACTACAGTAGAAAATCTGATTAACTATAATTTTAGTTTAAAAGTTTTTCCTAATCCAACAAATGAAAAAATATTTTTAAAGCTTAACCTTCAGGAAAATAATGCGGTAAATTGTAAAATTTATAATTCAACAGGTAGCTTATTAGAAAGTCATGATTTTGGAATATTATCAACCGGTGAATTTGTAAAAGAATTGAAAATAAATGAAACTGGAATATATTTTATAGAAGTAAAAATTGGTAATACCGTTTGCTTTGAAAAAATTATAAAAAATTAAAATCTATTGAAAATGAACAAGTTAAACTGGTTCATTTTCTTTTTCATATCCTATTTAACATAATGTAAATTATCAAACAAAACGTAACCAATTGACTTTCAAGAGTTTACAATTTAATTGTTTTTTTAAGTCAATAAAAAAGCTATTAAAATATTGATATTCAATATTTTAATAGCTAAAATAAATTATGTTAAATAGAAAATTAATAAAACATTGAATTTCAAATATTTAATAATTTTTCTACTTCTTTTAAAAGAATTTTAATCTGTTTTTTTTGATTTTCAAGCTCAAATATTTTATTATTTAGTTTTTCAATGTTTGAAATATTATTTTGTTTTAAATTGTAAATCAAATAATTAAATATGGGGTATATACTATAAACCACTACATATATGTAAATTATTTAATTT
>DYNA01000245.1 GCA_020721325.1 Paludibacter propionicigenes | reverse complement strand
TAATTGCTGGGCTTCCAAATGAAACCATCAAAATTATGACAAAATTAACAGACCAGCAAATTGATAAAATTCGCAATAAATTATTATAATTTTTTATAGAAACTTTTTTTAAAATTTTAAGATATGATACTTTTAGGAATGATAGGACCATGGCAAGTTGTTATAATTATTTTTGCCATCATACTTCTTTTTGGAGGGCGAAAAATTCCCGAACTAATGAAAGGAATTAGCCAAGGCATGAAAGAATTTAAAAAAGCCCAAGAAGAAGAAGACAAACAACCTGCGGAAAACGAAAAAAAAAACAATGAATAAGGATTAATTGTTAATTATTAATTTTTAATTGTTAAGTATTTTAAAGAAAATGATGTTAATGTATTTTTTTAAACTTATTAAATTGATTATTAATGATTAACAATTGAAATTAATATTTTTAAAAATGCTACAAAATAATTTAAAAATATACAATACGCTTTCGCGAAAAAAAGAAAACTTTGAGCCTATTCATGCACCTTTCGTAGGCATGTATGTTTGCGGGCCAACGGTTTACGGCGAAGCACATTTAGGACATGCACGTCCGGCAATAACTTTTGATGTGGTTTTCAGGTATTTGAAATATCTGGGCTACCACGTGCGCTATGTGCGAAACATCACCGATGTGGGGCATTTGACCAGCGATGCCGACGAGGGCGAAGACAAAATTCTGAAAAAAGCCAAGCAAGAGCAACTCGAACCCATGGAGGTAGTGCAGTTTTACACAAACAGCTACCACAAAAGCATTGAAGCATTGAATTGCTTGCCGCCCAGCATAGAACCTCACGCTTCGGGGCATATCATTGAGCAACAGGAAATGGTGCAAAAACTTCTAAACAACGGTTTTGCTTACCAGAACAACGGCTCGGTATATTTTGATGTAGAAACATACAACCGAAAACACCATTACGGCAAACTTTCGGGGCGAAACATTGACGAATTGTACGCCAACACGCGCGAACTCGATGGACAAACCGACAAAAAAAATCCTTTCGATTTTGCCGTTTGGAAAAAAGCAGAACCCGAACATTTGCAACGCTGGAAATCCAATTGGGGAGAAGGTTTTCCGGGTTGGCATTTGGAATGCAGCGTAATGAGTACCAAATATTTAGGCGAAACCTTCGACATACACGGCGGAGGCATGGATTTGCTTTTTCCGCATCACGAATGCGAAATAGCCCAATCGGTAGGTGCAAGCGGACACGAAGCCGTTAAATACTGGATGCACAACAACATGATTACCATCAACGGGCAAAAAATGGGCAAGTCGCTGGGCAATTTCATTACACTCACCGAACTTTTTACCGGCAATCACAAACTTTTGCATCAAGCATACAGCGGCATGACCATTCGTTTTTTCATTCTGCAAGCTCACTACCGCAGCACACTCGATTTTTCAAATGAAGCCCTCCAAGCCTCCGAAAAAGGATTGCAACGTTTGCTAAAAGGTGCTAAAACGCTTGAAAACCTCAAAACTTCACAAAATTCATCTTTCGACTTGAACGAATTTGAGCAGAAATGTTTTGAAGCCATAAACGACGATTTCAATACGCCCATACTGATTGCCCACTTGTTTGAGCAGCTCACTATCATCAATCGAATTGCTGCCGGAACAGACCAAATCAGCCCTTCGCATTTAGAAAAACTGAAAAAACTGTTCTCTGATTTTTTGTTTGAAATTTTGGGTTTAAAAGAAGACAACCTACAAAACTCTCAAACAGAAGATTTAGAACAAGTAATGAGTATTTTGCTCGAAATCAGACAAAAAGCCAAAGAAAACAAAGACTGGCAAGCGGCTGATTTTATTCGCAACAAGCTAAATGAAGTAGGCATTACACTCAAAGACAACAAAGAAGGCGTTGCGTGGGAAAAAAGTTAAACTCCATTATTTCAATACTTCAATCCATAATAAGTTAATAAAAAAATAAAACTTTTATTTCTTTTATTTCTTTGTTTGATTATAGAAATGGACTGCTTAACCATTTCATACGGCTAAGCGGTCAAAAATAAATTTTAGAAATTAGCAAGAATGTAGCTTGAATCGACACCTTTCGTCATTCCGACAAAATGCTGATTATTAATTTATTATGCTGGTTAATACCCTACGTAACCTGCCGTATAAAAGCCAAAAAAACTATGATTACTTATCAAAAATGTGTATTTTTGCAGAAAAAAATTAAAAAAAGTACGTTTAACAAATAGGCAGTTTTGCTGAAAACTCTGCCTTTTTCAGATGCTCTGGGCTGTATGCGTGGGAAACTTGTCGGTTACGGTTCTTGAGTGAGGCATAAGCTATCCGGTTTGCAAAAAAACAAAAAAAAGTGCCGTAAGGCACTTTTTTTTATAATATTTGTTTTATACTGCAAACGGTGTATTATTTAACATTTCAAAAGTTCTAAAACTTTGTAAAAGTTGTAGTTACGTAATAATAAAAATTAAAATTTATCACGTTTGCAGTATAGTTTTATAAAAAAAAATGAATTTTTAAATTTAATAGTTCACAAAAAAACAGAAATGTAATTTTCACAATTGATTTTCAACATTATAAGTTTTAGCAATAAAAATAATTGCAAATTAATATAAATTTCTTATTTTTGTAAAAAAAAATATGAATGTTTTCTTAAAATGAAAAAAAATGAAAAAAGAAACATTAATGCCTATAGTAAAAGCAGACGAATGGTTACTGCCTGTAAACAAAGACATTAAAGAAAGATATGAGCGTTTTAAATATCGTTTCGACGAAATAACGGCTAATTACGGGAGTTTATCAAAATTTGCCGATGCTTACAATTATTTAGGCATACATTACAATAAAAAAGAAAAAGTTTTCACGTACAGAGAATGGGCGCCTAATGCCTATGAAATATTTTTATTTGGCGATTTTAACGACTGGAACCGAACTTCTCACCCTCTTACAAAAATAGAAAATGGAATTTGGGAAATCAAATTGCCGTATCACGATTATAAAAAACGGTTTGTTCACAACAGCAAAATAAAGGTTTTGGTTCATGCCGCTAACGGCTGGCACGAGCGGCTTCCGGCTTACATCAACCGTGTGGGACAAGACCCGGGAAGTGCCAATTTTTCCGGTTTAATTTGGCTGCCGGAGAGTTTTGATTGGGAAAGCGACAGTTTTGACCCACGAACCATCGAAAACCCAATTATTTATGAGGCGCACGTAGGCATGGCGGTTGAAGATTTGCGCGTAGGCACTTATACCGAGTTTGCCGACAACATTTTGCCCCGCATAAAAAATGCCGGATACAATACCGTGCAATTAATGGCTATAGCCGAACACCCTTATTACGGCTCGTTTGGTTACCATGTTGCCAATTATTTTGCCGTTACCTCGCGCTCAGGCACACCCGAAGAGCTTAAATATCTCATTAAGAAAGCCCACCAATTGGGCTTGGCAGTCATTATGGACATTGTGCATTCGCACACGGTAAAAAACATCAACGAAGGAATAGCCGAATTTGACGGAACGGTAACTCAATATTTCCACGAAGGCGGCAGAGGCGACCACCCCGACTGGGATTCTAAACTTTTTAATTACGGAAAAATTGAAATTCTTCAGTTTTTACTTTCCAATGTAAAATACTGGATTAAAGAATTTCACTTCGACGGTTTCCGTTTCGATGGTGTTAGTTCGATGCTTTATTTTCACCACGGCAACGGTGTTGCTTTCGATAGCCCCGAAAAATATTTCCGCGATGGAGTAGAATATGATGCCATAACTTATTTACAATTAGCTAATAATCTTTTGCATACGCTAAAAAAAGGAGCTATTTCAATAGCCGAAGATGTGAGCGGTATGCCGGGCATTTCAACACCCGTTTCGCATGGCGGTTTGGGCTTCGATTACCGTTTGGCAATGGGCATACCCGATTTTTGGATACGAATACTCAAAGAAACGGACGACTCGGTTTGGAATCCAGAACACATGTTTTACGAAATGCTCAACCGAAAATGGAATGTAGGTACGGTGGCTTACGCCGAATCGCACGACCAAGCCTTGGTAGGCGACAAAACCATAGCTTTCAGGCTCATGGACAAAGAAATGTATTATTCGATGGCGAAAGATACACCCAATTTGGCGGTGGACAGAGGCATTGCGTTGCACAAACTCATTCGTTTATTTACCATAACCCTTGGCGGAAATGCCTATTTGAATTTTATGGGCAATGAATTTGGACACCCCGAATGGATTGATTTTCCACGCGAAGGGAATAATTACAGCCATTTTTACGCTCGCCGTCAGTGGTCGCTTTGCGACAATCAAGAGCTTAAATATCATTATTTTGCCGATTTTGACAAAAAAATGATAGAAATAGTAAAAGAATATAAAATTTTGAATGCCGATTATCCAAAATTTTTAAAATACGACGATTGGCACAAAACCATTGCCTTTGAGCGTGCAGGATTGGTGTTTGTATTCAATTGGCATGTAAATCTTTCGCCTTATGATTATTCCATACCGATTTCCGAAAGCGGAGCTTACGAAATTGTTTTAAATTCCGATGTTCCCGAATTGGGCGGTTTCAATCGAATCCACGTTTGGCAAACATATCATTCGTTAGAAGAAAACGGACAAAATGTTATAAAACTTTATATACCCAATAGAACAGTTTTGGTGCTTAAAAAAGTAAGTTAGATGGTAAAAAAAAGAATTGCAGAAATTATTTCGGTGCTGTTTCACCCTTTGTTTATGCCGCTTTATGCCGTTTTAGTTTTGTTTCAAACATCGAGCCGATTGGGTATTATGCACAGTGCTTTGAAAAATTACATTTACGGAATGTTTGCTATCTCGCTTATTATCATTCCGTTGCTAATGGTTTTGGCATTTCAAAGCATTCGCTGGGTAGAAAGCTTGCAAATGAACGATAAGCGGGAGCGTTTTTTACCGCTTATTATTGTTGCTATTTCGGCTATGAGTGCATATTATTTGTTCCATAGAAGTGGTATTGTTCCAAAAATAATTATGTATTTTATAGTAGCTATTACTATCAATTCATTACTTACGGCTTTAATTACTTTGTTTTGGAAAATAAGTACGCACATGATAGGTGCCGGTGGCGTGGCTGCTTATATTTTATTTACTGCTTTGGTTTATTGGATTGATATTGAATTGATTATAGTTGTATTGATTTTTATTATAGCCGCAATTGCTTTTGCCCGATTGTATTTGCAAAAACATTCACCTACGGAAGTTTATCTGGGGTTTATTCAAGGATTTTCGGTTACAACGGCTATTCTTTTTTATCTGGTTTTCAATTAGTTAAATTGTTAAATTTAATTTTATTATAAAAAAATATTAATTCATAATTC
>DYNA01000244.1 GCA_020721325.1 Paludibacter propionicigenes | reverse complement strand
CCGGCTTGTCCTCATCTGACGGCTTTTCGTATTTTCTTAACTTTGGCGACATTGATTCATAATTCATTAAAGCGGCATATTTGAATGCTTTTTGGGCGGATTGACATCTTTTTTAGTTAAAAGCGTTCTGAAAGCCCGAATTACTCTAAATCGTGTGTTGCGTGGTTCGATAACATCGTCAATGAAACCGTATTTTGCAACTTCGTAAGGGTTTGCAAATTTTTGATTGTACTCTTGTTCTTTTTGCTGCATTATTTTTAGTTTCTCTTGGTCGGTAGCGGCGGCGGCAATTTCTTTTCCGTTAAGGATTTCGATTGCACCTTTTGCACCCATAACGGCTATTTCGGCTGAGGGCCAAGCATAGTTTATATCGCCGCGCAATTGTTTTGAACTCATTACATCGTGCGCTCCGCCGTAAGATTTTCTAAGCGTAACGGTTACTTTGGGAACAGTGGCTTCGCCGTAAGCAAAAAGCAATTTAGCTCCGTGAATAATGATGCCGCCATACTCTTGGTTACTTCCCGGAAGGAAACCCGGAACGTCCACCAGCGTTAAGATAGGCACGTTAAAGGCATCGCAAAAACGCACAAAACGAGCAGCCTTCTTGGAGGCTTCAATATCGAGTACGCCTGCAAGGAAATTGGGCTGATTGGCTACAATTCCCACCGGACGACCTTCCAATTTGGCAAAACCTACCACAATGTTTTTGGCATAGTGTCGGTGCATTTCCAAAAATTCGGCGTTATCTACTATCAAGTGAATAACATCTTTTACATCGTAAGCCTGATTGGGGTTTTCGGGAATAATTTGATTTAGAGCCTCTTCTCTGCGGTCGTAAGGGTCTTCGCAAACGGTGGCTTTGGGGTCTTCCAAATTGTTTTGGGGCAGATATTCAATGAGTTTTCTAATGAGCATAATGCCTTCTTCTTCGCTTTCGGCTTTGAAGTGAGCTACACCCGATTTGGTGGCGTGAACCGTTGCACCGCCCAAGTTTTCGGTCGAAATGGTTTCGCCCGTTACGCTTTTGGTTACTTTGGGACCGGTTACAAACATGTAACTGTTTTTATCGTTCATAATGATAACATCGGTAAGTGCGGGCGAATAAACGGCACCTCCGGCACAGGGTCCGAAAATAGCCGAAATCTGAGGCACTACGCCCGAAGCCATAATGTTGCGTTGAAAAATCTCGGCATATCCGGCTAAACTTTGTACGCCTTCTTGTATGCGCGCGCCGCCCGAGTCGTTGATGCCGATAATGGGCGCACCTACTTTCATGGCTTGGTCCATGATTTTGCAAATCTTTTTGGCGTGTGTTTCGGAAAGTGAGCCTCCGAAAACAGTAAAGTCTTGAGAATAAACATACACCACCCGACCATCTATTGTGCCATGTCCGGTGATAACGCCGTCTGACAAATACACTTCTTTGTCTAAACCAAAATCGCGACAGCGGTGCGTTACAAACATGTCAAACTCTTCAAAACTGCCATCGTCCAATAGCATTTCGATGCGTTCGCGGGCTGTAAACCTGCCTTTGCTGTGTTGCGACTCAATGCGCGAAAGACCGCCGCCTTGCCGAGCTATCTCTCTTTTGTCAATCAGTTGTTTTATTTTGTCTTGAATATCCATTTTATCTATTGTTCTATTGTTCTATTGCTAAATTGTTAAATTGTTAAATTGTTAAATTGTTTTATTTTAAAATTGCTAAATTGTTTTATTTTAAAATTGCTAAATTGTTTTATTTTTATAAAAAAATATCAATTAACAATTCATAATTAATAATTCATAATTAATAATTCATAATTAAAAAAAACTATTTGCTGCAAAATTCGGCTAAAATGCCAAAAGTAAATTTAGGGTGAATAAATCCAATGTCTAAACCTTCCGCACCTTTGCGCGATTGTTTGTCGATAAGCTGAACGCCTTTTGTTTCGGCATCTTTCAAAGCTTGGGAAGCGTTTTCAACTGCAAAGGCTATGTGATGTATGCCTTCGCCTTTTTTGTCAATAAACTTGGCTACCGGACTGTCTTCCGATGTGGCTTCAAGCAGTTCTATTTTGGTTTCGCCTACCATAAAAAAAGCGGTTTTTACTTTCTGGTCGGTTACTTCTTCTACCGCGTAGCAAGTTAAACCCAAAACGCCTTCGTAAAATTCTTTGGCTTTTTCTATGCTTTTTACAGCTATTCCGATATGTTCAATCTTTTTTACACTCATAATTTTTTATGGTTAGTTAAATGGTTAAATGGTTACATTGTTAAAATGTTTATATTTAATTATAATTTAAAAAGTTTCCTTAGAAAAACAATTTAACCATTTAACAATGTAACAATTTAACAATGTAATTTTTTTGCAAAACTAAATATAATTCAAAGTTTAATTTGTAAAAAAAAAGTTGTTTTTTAGCATTTATTCTTTTTATTACATATTTAAAAATATGAATATGAATATTTTATTGTTTTTAAACATCAGTAAAGAATTAATGAATTGAAAGATTGTATCTTGGAGAGTGAATACTCCTTTTTTTTCTCAAAAAAAAGGAATATTATTATTTATTATAATGATTAAAGTCATATTTTACAAAAAAATAGTATTATAATAATATAGTATTTTTAAATAAAAATTATATTTAATTTATTATGCACGAATATATGTTTAAAAACATATTGTTAAAAAACAATAAAAAAAAGCCGTCAGATACACATCTGACGGCTTTTTTTAGCAAGAAATTGTTTTTATCTTTTGAGTTTATTGCTCAATCAATTCTACCGAACGTTTTACAAAGCGGGTTAAGTCTTCGCCTTTTAACATGCCGTTGGCAAGCAAAGCAAGGTCGATGAGTTGTTTAACTACTTTGTTTTGTTTTCCGTAGTCGTTGAGTAATCCTTCTTTTTTGTCTTTCAATTCGCGAATTTTGCTTTCTACTTCTTCCAATTTGTCTTTTTCAATTTGGTCTATTTCTTCTTCTTTTTTGCCTTTTTTAAGGGTTTCCAAATCGGTTTTATCAGACTCTAACGGAATGATTTCGGCTTCAATGTTTTTGATTTGTTCGCCAATGGCTTCGTCTTTTTGCTTCATAACGCTGTGAATGAGCGGGTGATTGGCATTTACCACCAAGTTGTAGCTGTCGGGCAATTCGCCGTAAAAGCCCATTCCACCGCCTAAGTGAGCCATCTCTTTCATGCGACGCATAAATTCGGATTGCGTAATTATCATGGGTTGAGCGGCTTCGCTCATGCCTTCAAACATTACGGTATAATTGGTTTCGAGCGGCAATTGGCTGCGGAATACCGGAATTAACTCGTCTTTTTGCTCTTGGCTGAGTTTCGATTCTTCTTTTTCGTCTTTTTCAATCAATTTTGAAACAATTTCGGCATCAACGCGTCTGAATTGAGTTTTTTCCAATTTCGATTCCAAATGGTGAATGAAGTGCGAATCCAACTGTCCGTCCATTAAAAGCACATCGTAGCCTTTGTCTTTGGCTTCTTGTATAAAAGTATATTGGTCTGACGGGCTTGTGGTATAAAGATATATCACATTTTCGTGTTTGTCGGTTTGATTTATTTTCACCACTTCGCGGTATTCATCGAAAGAGAACACTTTGCCATCGGTATTTTTCAATAAACAGAATTCTTTTGCACGTTCGTAAAATTTTTCGTCCGAAAGGATTCCGTATTGAATGAAAAGTTTAAGGTCGTCCCATTTCTTTTCAAAATCTTCGCGTGAGTCTTTGAAAATTTGTTTCAAACGGTCAGATACTTTTTTATTGATGTGCGAAGAAATCTTTTTAACGTTCTGGTCTGATTGTAAATAACTTCTGGAAACGTTCAAAGGAATATCGGGCGAGTCGAGTACGCCATGCAAAAGGGTCAAAAATTCAGGTACAATGCCCTCCACCGAGTCGGTTACAAAAACCTGATTGCTAAATAGTTGGATTTTATTTTTTTGAATTTCCAAATTCTTTTTAATGCGCGGGAAATAAAGAATACCGGTTAAATTAAATGGATAATCCACGTTCAAATGAATATTGAACAAAGGTTCTTCAAACGACATGGGGTACAATTCGCGGTAGAAGTCTTTGTAATCTTCGTCTTTTAAGTCGGCAGGTTTCTTAGTCCAAGCCGGCTCGGTGTTGTTGATGATTTTAAGTTTTCCGGTTTTTTCTTCTTTACCATCTTTCCAATCAGTTTCTTCGCCAAAAGCAATGGGAATAGGCAAAAACTTGCAATATTTTGATAATAAAGCATCGATTTTGCTATCTTCCAAAAACTCAACCGAATCTTCGGCAATGTGGAGAATAATGTCCGTTCCGCGTTGTTGTTTTTCGGCTTCTTCGAGTGAGTATTCAGGGCTTCCGTCGCAAATCCAACGGGCTGCTTTGGTGTCTTCGCGGTACGATTTTGAAACAATTTCGACGCGCTCCGAAACCATAAACGAAGAGTAAAAACCCAAACCGAAATGTCCGATAATGGCGTTTGCTTTGTCTTTGTATTTTTCTACAAATTCTTCGGCACCCGAAAAAGCCAACTCGGCTATGTATTTTTGAATCTCTTCGCCAGTCATACCAATTCCGTTATCGGAGAAGGTAAGTGTTTTGGCTTCTTTATCGATTTTTACGTTTATGGTTAAATCGCCCATTTCCCCCTTAAAATCTCCGGCTGATGCCAAAGTTTTAAGTTTTTGAGTTGCATCTACGGCATTGGAAATCAATTCGCGTAGAAAAATCTCATGGTCGGAATATAAAAATTTTTTGATGATAGGAAAAATGTTTTCCGTAGTTATATTTATTTTACCTTTCGACATGTTTTTTTTATTTATATGTTTTACATTCGTTTTCTTTTTTGTGAAAACACAGTTTCAAAGCTTGTGCCAACTCCTTAAAACTGACAAATAGTCATAAATGTTTTTTTTTAATGAATAATCATGCCAAAAATTCACCTTCTTGATAATTCTATTCTTTTTTTTTTCAAACAAAACGAATATAAGCAACTAAAAATCTTTGCATTGCAAAACATGTTGCAGACTGACAAATTGGAAGAAATGATAATTATACGTTTTCTTTGAGACACAAAATTTAAGTGTTTTATTAAATTTTTTTGTTTATTTTTTTGTTGCAAAACCTATACTGCAAACGGTTTGGTATTTAACTTTTCTAAAGTTCTAAAAACGTTGTAAAAGTTGTAGTTAGATTATAATAAATATTAAAATTTATTCCGTTTTTAGCATACATTTGTTATTTCAAAAATTACAAATGCAATTATAAAAAACAGTTTTCAAATAAAACAAAAGAACTAAAATAAAAGAAATACTACACTTGTTATTAGACTTTGGATAAAAATATTAAATAAAAAAAAATTTTAGCAATAAAACAA
>DYNA01000065.1 GCA_020721325.1 Paludibacter propionicigenes | reverse complement strand
ACTAAGAAGAACACTAAGAATTTACCATCTTTGTGTTCATGGTGAACTTCTTTGCGTCTTTGTGGTGAAATTTTTTTTCATTAAATAGCTTAATTTATCTAATTGTTTGATTGTTAATTTACAACAAGTCTAATTAATGTTCTTCCCAATCCAAAGCACGTTTAACCGCTTTGTTCCAATGAGTTAAATATTTCATTCGCAGGTCGTTATCTATTAATGGAAAAAATGTTTTGTCGGTAATCCATTGATTTTTTATTTCTTCCATATTCTTCCAAAATCCAACTGCCAAACCGGCAAAGTATGCAGCACCTAAAGCCGTAGTTTCCAATATTTTAGGTCTAACAACCGGAAAATTGAGCAAATCTGCTTGAAATTGCATTAAAAAATCATTTGCCGTTGCGCCGCCATCTACCCTCAATTCTGTTACCGAAAGACTTGCATCGAAAAGCATTGAGCGCAAAACTTCATTAGACTGAAAAGCAATGGCTTCGAGAGCTGCCCGCGTTATGTGTGCAGAAGTGGTAGCCCGTGTAATGCCCAAAATAGCACCGCGAGCATATTGGTCCCAATAGGGCGCACCCAAACCCGTAAGTGCCGGAACAAAGTAAACACCTCCATTATCAGTTACTTGCAAAGCCATTTGCTCACTTTCTTTGGCAGAAGACACAATGTGCAAACCATCGCGAAGCCACTGAATTACAGCACCTCCAATGAATACACTGCCTTCGAGAGCATAATTAGTTTCGTTGCCTATTTTCCAAGCTATGGTAGTGAGTAAATTGTTTTTAGACAATACCGGTTTTTTTCCTATATTGAGCATCATAAAACACCCTGTTCCGTAAGTATTTTTGAGCATTCCTTCTTCAACACACATTTGTCCAAAAAGTGATGCCTGTTGGTCGCCTGCTATTCCACTGATAACTAAGGGAATAGTGAAAATTGAAGTGTCGGTGTAACCAAAAATTTCACTTGAGCTTTTTACTTCCGGCAACATATTTTCAGGTATTTTAAAAAGTTGCAAAAGTTCTTTGTCCCATTCTAAAGTATTGATATTAAACAACATGGTTCGGCTGGCATTGCTTACATCGGTGGCATGTACTTTTCCCCCTGTCAATTTCCAAACCAACCATGTATCGACTGTTCCAAATGCCAATTCTCCATTATCTGCTTGTTCTTGAGCATTTTCTACATTTTCTAATATCCATTTTATTTTTGTAGCCGAAAAATATGCATCTATAATTAATCCGGTTTTTTCACGAATAAAATCATTGTATTCTACTTTCAGGCTGTCGCAAAAAGCCGAAGTTCTTCTGTCTTGCCAAACAATGGCATTATAAACAGGTTTACCTGTTTTTTTATTCCAAACAATGGTTGTTTCGCGTTGGTTTGTTATACCGATAGCGGCAACATCTTTTGAATTTAAACCGGCATTTATCAACACTTGTGTTGCTACGGCAGCCTGTGAATGCCAAATTTCTTCGGGGTCATGCTCAACCCAAGCCGATTGTGGATAAATCTGCGAAAATTCTTTTTGCTCTATTCCCACTATTTCGCCTTGTTTATCAAACAATATGGCTCGCGAACTGGTTGTTCCTTGGTCTAAAGAAAGTATATACATGATTTCTATGATTCTAAAGTTTCATTGTAAAATTGTTTTTAAAAAATAAATAATTTGACAATTTAATCTTATTTTACAACATTCATATAATCTAAAAAATTATTGTGTAAAGCAACCATTTTAATAGCAGTAATGGCAGCTTCATCGCCTTTGTTTCCGTGCTTTCCGCCGGCACGGTCGATGGCTTGTTGTTTGTCATTGGTGGTTAAAACGCCAAAAATTACCGGTAAATTGTATTTTATATTCATATCGGTAATTCCTTTTGTAACGCCTTGACAAATATAATCAAAATGCTTGGTTTCGCCTTGAATAACGCAGCCCAAAGCTATAATAGCATCAACATCAGAGTATTCGGCAAAAAATTGTGCGCCCAGAGTGAGTTCAAAAGTTCCGGGTACATAGCGTTTGAAAATGTTATTTTTCTTAACGCCGTGTTTTAAGAGTGTTTCATAAGCTCCTTTGTAAAGAGCTTCTGTTATTTCGCTATTCCATTCAGAAACAACTATGCCAATGGACATTTCCGAAGCATCGGGAACGGTATTTGGGTCATAATTGGAAAGATTTTTTAGTACTGATGCCATTTATTTTAATATTTAAAAGTAAGTTGTTTGATTTTTTTTAATAAAATATTTTTACGAATGTTTTTTTTTAAAATATATTTGATAATCTATTTTGCGAAAGTAATATTTTTTTTTATAAAAACAAAAAAAAACCGACTTTTTTTTTAAAGTCGGTTTTGTATTTTTTCAAAAAAAAATAAAATTATTCAATCTATAATCGATGAATAGATTTAACAGTTTGTTCTTTTTTTTTGTGTACTTAATTGAAATTCAATTATTTTAATTTCAATTTAGCGCGTGTAATGTATTTGTCAATATCAATACCTTCTTGTGATTTTCTATAGTCGGCTTTGATTTTTTCATAAATTTCTAAAGCTTCTTTGTTTTTTCCAATGCTTTCGTAAGCAATTCCGGCTTTTTGCAAATAAATAGGAGTTGTAAAGTCATTTGCTTTGCTTTCAGAGGCTTGCAAATAGAATTTAATAGCTTGCTC
Source organism: Paludibacter propionicigenes (assembly GCA_020721325.1). Lineage (GTDB taxonomy): Bacteria > Bacteroidota > Bacteroidia > Bacteroidales > JAIFNL01 > JAIFNL01. The sequence continues at coordinate 17,475 of DYNA01000065.1, read as the reverse complement.
GGTATCACCTTTTTCCATGTAAGCATCGCCCATAGCACCGGTAGCTACCGTGTTTATTATCATATCGTCAGAACTAAATTCTTTTAAATATTTAATGGCATCATCGTATTGTCCTAAATAAAGATAAGAAATTCCGGCGTAGTAATAAGCTAAATTTCCGGCATTTGTGGAACTATAATCGTCGATAATATCCAAAAAACCAGATTGATTACCGTCCCCGTTTAAAGCCAATTTGAACGAGTCGGCTTCAAAATATTTTTGCGCTCCCCAAATTTGCTCTTGTGCTTCAGCCTCAAGAGGTTTCATGTAATAATTATAATACGCATATACGCCTAAAACCGCAACCAAAATACTACTAAGAACGTAGATGATAATTTTTTGATTTTTTTCAATGTATTGTTCGGCTTTTGTTAGCGTTTCATTGATTTGTAGAGGCTCTGTGTCTATTTTTACTTGCTCTTTTGAAATTTTTGCCATTGAATTAAATTTGTAATTTGTTATTTTTTAGTTATTTTTAATTTTCTTGTTTTTAAAAAAGCGATGAATGAACTTTTTTTAATTTCTTTTTTCTATAAAAAAAAAATTTTATATAGAAAAAAAGAATCGTGCAAATGTAAAAGTTTTCTGATAAAGATAAAAAAAATTAACTTAAAAATGTAATTTTGTAGCCAAAATATTTTTGTAAAGCCCAATTTAAAACTCGCTAACAGCCCGAAAAACTTATGTATTTGGAAAAAATAACTATTTTAAATTATCGAAATATTTCTGAACTTTCTTTGGAATTATCGCCTCGAATGAATGTTTTTACCGGAAAAAATGGCGTGGGAAAGACAAATTTTTTAGATGCGGTTTATTATTTATCGTTTTGTAAGAGTTTTTCAAACTTTAGTGATGCCTTAAATATCCGTTTTAAGCAAGATTTTTTTCTTCTTGATGGGCTTTATGCCAAAAATGATGCTCAAGAACACATTGTTTGCAGTTTGAAAAAAAGCCAAAAAAAAATTTTCAAGCGAAATAAAATTGCCTATAAAAAACTTTCCGAGCATATTGGTTTGCTCCCTTTGGTGTTGATTTCGCCGGCTGACAGCATTTTAATAACCGGAGGCAGCGAAGAACGCCGAAAATTTATTGATGGCGTTATTTCGCAATTTGACCGCGAATACTTAAATAACTTATTGAAATACAATAGAATACTTTCGCAGCGAAATACTCTGCTCAAAGATTTTGCAAGCAATAAAACTTTTCAAACCGAAATTCTTGATGTGTATAATTTGCAATTGAGTACTTTGGGCGATTCTATTTATGCTGTTAGAAATGCTTTTATAAAAGACTTAATCCCTGTATTTCAGCACCTTTACGAGCAGATTTCGGGTGGAAACGAGCGGGTACACATTGAATATCTTTCCAAACTGAGTGAAATGCCAATGTACGAATTGTTGATGCAAAGTATTGAAAAAGATAAGGTTATGCAATACACCACCAAAGGTATTCATCGCGACGAACTTTCATTTAAACTTTCGGGTTACGCGCTGAGCAAATTGGGGTCGCAAGGGCAGCAAAAAAGTTTTTTGTTGGCTTTAAAGCTTGCACAATATGTTTATATTCAGAATATTACTAAAATAAAACCTTTGCTTTTGCTCGATGATATTTTTGATAAATTAGATGCCGAGCGAGTGCAAAATTTAATTGCAACCGTTGGGCTTTCTCACCGGAAAACTTCTGAAATTTCTTTCGGACAAATTTTTATTACCGACACGCATTTAGAACGAATGAAAACAATTTTGGAAAGCTATTCCTTTGATTATAAAATATTTAACTGGTAAAAAAGTAAGCTATGAGACGTACAAATACACAACCTTTGCGCGAAGTTTTACAAGAGTACATTCGCGTTTTGAAACTTCAAGGAAAATTAGACGAAGTCAAACTTCGTGATTATTGGGACGAACTTTTGGGAAGGTCTATTGCCTTGGTTACCAGAGATGTACGCTTGCACAACAACGTGTTGTTTGTGTATTTGAATTCTTCGGTAGTGCGCAACGAACTTTTAATGATGCGCACTTCTCTTATGAAAGCATTGAACGATAAATTGGGGAAAGAAGTCATTTTAGATATTGTATTTCGTTGAACTTCAATTTATTAATTCATCGTTTGTCAATTTTTAAAATACTTTTTTTATCTCAAATTATTCTTTTTAATGAATTTGTTTGTAAAAAAAAGGTTCGTAATTTGGAATAATTTGAGGGTGAAAAATAGAAATTAAATCTTTGAGAATAATGTGCGGCATACAAACGCCGGATTCAAAATAATCGTTTCCTCCCTTTTTATTTAAAATTTTATTGTTGTTAAAAACCTGTTTATTTTTTAAAACCTTTAAATTTTCAATTCTTTCTTCCACCGCCAAAATTTCGTCAATAGATTGAGCTGTGCCTGTATTAATCCAAATATCAGCATCTTGAGCTTTTAGCAAAGCATTTTCGATGCTCAAGGCAAGAGCTTCGCGCGAGTTGTTGTCGAACCAAAGATATTGACCGGAAGCATCTGCAATGAATTGTGCCATAAGCGAATTGCCACCGGAAGCATACCAAATGCCATTGTAAGGAAGATTGGCTAAAATTTTTGGTTTGTAAATATTTTCAGGTATTTTAAGTTTTAAATCATTGTATTGCTTAGCTACGTCATCAAATTTTTTGAAGGCAACTTCATTTTTTTCAAAAAAACACGCCATAAATTTGCACCATTCGGCTTGTGCTAAAGGAGTTTCTTCTAAATATTCGGCTACAATAACCGTGGGAATGCCCAAATCGGTCAATTTGTTTATTTGTGCCTGAGTTTCAGCGTTTACGCCATAAATGAAAATGACATCGGGTTGCATTTCAAGCAAAAGTTCGTAATTCAAATTGGCGCCATAGCCTACATCTTTAACTTTTCCGGCATTAATATTTTTTACTATTTTTTTGTTATTTACAAAATTTAATCCCGAAACTCCCATAATTTTATCTGTTTGGTCTATAAAATCAATTAATCCTATGTGAGTTGTAGAAAGAACAACGGCTTTTTGAATAGGCACTTTTATCGTTTGAGGTTGATTATCGGTTTTGGAGAGATAATATGTATATTTCACATTTTTAGCACCTTGCCAAGGATTGGAAACTTTAAGTTCGGTGATGTTTTCAAAATAATTGATTTCAAATTTTTTTGCGTACAATAGTTTTTCGGTATTTTTTTTCCCCTCTAATTCTATTTTAGATTTTTTTAAATCTGTACATGATAATAAAAAAATAGCGGTTAGGGCAATAAGAATTGTAATTTTAGATTTCATTTGTTTTTTTATAAAAATATTTTTAAAATTCATACTTAAAATCTGCAAATCAATAGTTTACGAACTGAAAGTCAAGGTATCAATTCGTTGCAAAATGAATAAAAATAATTATTTAAAAAAACTTTTATTTACAGATTGATACGAGGGCTTGTCGATTTTTAGACTTTTCTTTTTTTCAAAAATAGGTAAAAAAGATGAATCAATAAAAAAATTTTTCATTTGATAGTAATAAATTTCTGAATTGAAGTCATTACTTGAAATGCAAGCATTTACTTCGTATCTATGAAAACAAATAAAAATCTTTGTAAATCAATGATTTAAAAATTTTCAAAAAAAGCTTGTCAATTTCTACAATAAACCTATCTTTGTAATACTTTTTTTGTATAAAGGCATATTTTTTTATACAGAAATGTAAGTAAAAAAGTAATTCAATATAAGTTGAAAGTAAAAAAGCGAATTTTTTTTTTAATAATTCTATTTTGCTTTATATCAATAATTTATAATCTTTTTTTTAATAATATTTACTTATGGCATTTGTAACGAAGGAGAAATTTTTCACAAAACAATGGTTTTTAGCATATAGTTTAATTGTAATTGGAGCGTTTATACTGGCAAGTGGTTTTGTTTTTTTTATCACACCGTATAAAATTATTCCGGGCGGAGTTTACGGTATTTCTATTGTAGTTCATTATTTATCAGAGGGTTTGTTCGATTTTTTACCCAACGGCATTCCGATAGGTTTGTTTGCTCTTTCTATGGATATTCCGCTTACTATATTGGGTATTAAGATTTTAGGACCGCGTTTTGGAGTAAAAACGGTCATCGGTTTTGTGCTGACTGCTGTTTTTGTCGATTTGTTAACGGCTTACGTAGGCACAAACGACCCGCTTGGCTTGGCAGACGATGTTTTGCTTTCGAGTATTTTTGGGGGAGTTGTAATTGGTTTTGGTTTGGGGTTGATTTTTAAATCGCGTGCTACTTCGGGGGGGACGGATATTGTAGCCATGATTATAGCCAAATATACTAAAATTTCGTTGGGGCGATTGATGATTTATGTTGATTCTGTTATTGTTTTGATTGGTTTGGCTGTTTTTCAAGATTGGAAAATTCCGTTGTATTCGTGGTTAGTTATTTTTATTACCGGAAAAGTTATTGATATTGTTTTGGAAGGAACAAGCGCGGAAAGAGCATTATTCATTATTTCAGACCATTACGAGTTGATTAAGAATAAAATTTTGAAAGATATTGAACGTGGTGGAACATTTATTCCGGCAAAAGGAATGTTTAGCAATAAAGACAAACAAATTATTTTTACGGTTGTAAATCGTAGAGAACTTGAAATTTTAAAATCGTATATAAGTAATATTGACCCTTTTGCATTTATTGCAGTGGTTGAAGCAGGCGAAATTTTGGGCGAAGGATTCAAAAAATTGCGTGAACAAGAAATTTAATTTTTTGATTCAATTGTTTTATGAAATCAGAAATTCTGCGCATTAATTTTGTACAAATACTTGGTTCAATTTTATTTTAAAAAAGTTGATTATACTAAAAATGATTTAAAATTTGACTTTTTTTAAGTAACATTTACTACATCAATAAAATTAAAATTGATTGATTATAAATAAATTAAAAAATATTTTTATACATCATAAAGAATTTTTATAAAATTATGAAATATTTGAAATTATTATTGATTCTGGTATTTTTTACAAAATTAAATTTGTATGCCCAATTGCCAACAGTAGGCGATTGTTTGGGAGCAATTCCTATTTGTTCAACCTATTACGATGAGCCAGACCCTTATATTTGGACAGGAACAGGAAATTATTCCAATGAAATTCTGAGAGCAAAACCCTGCATGATGGAAGAGTTAAACGGTATGTGGTACACTTTTACATCGTTAAGCAATGGTTTACTGCGTTTTACAATAGCTCCTCACGATAGTTTGACCGATTACGATTGGAATGTTTTTGATGTAACTTCGGGAAATTGCAGTGTTTTAAGTACAAACCCCGAACCCTATTTAATCAGCTCAAATACTTATGGTGCATACAATACCACATACGAACAATCTCTGACCGGAGCAAACTCTGCAATGAGCGGTGGCTCAGGCAATTGTAATGGACCCGGAATTTACAATGGTCCGGCTTGGAACGATGATATTTTGGTGTATAAAGACCATATTTATATCATTTATATTTCAAATTGGAGCGGCTCGGATTACGGTTATTCCATTGATTTTTCGGCTTCTACAGCCGATATTTGGGACCAGAAACCTCCTAAAATCAGTTCCGTTTTGCAAGAACCGGTTTGCGGACAAACGCAACTGAAAGTGCTTTTTAGTGAAAATATTTTATGCAATAAAGTATTATCCAATTATTTTAACCTCATAAACGAAAATCAAACCATTGAAATTGATTCGATTAGCAATGCAACTTGTTCAAGCGGAGGCACTTATTCGCGTGATTTTGTTTTACACCTTAATCAACCGCTCCATTGGGGAAAATACAAACTTTTTTATACCGACACCCTTTGCGATATTTGTGGAAACAAAACTTTTACCGATAGCATTGAATTTGAGATAGATACATTAAAAATTGAAAATTTACAAGTTCAAAAAATCGATTGTGCCGGAAATAACAATGGCGAAATATCTATTTTCGGTAATTTTAATGCTTACGAAACTTTTTTTTCTATTAATTCCGTTGATTATTTCAAAAATAATCCCGTATTTTCTGAATTGCCGGTCGGCATTTATTGGGTTTCGGTAAAAAATCAATATCAATGCACTTCCGATACCATTAAAGTAGAACTCTTTCCGATAGATACGTTGAAACTAAGCTTAACTGCAGAAAATGTTTTTCCGTGTTTTGGAAGTAAAAACGGTAGCATTACAGCCCAAGTTTTGGGCGGAACTCCTCCTTACAAATATTCTTTAATAATGCCAAATAATTATGGTATAAATAATTTGTTTCAAAATTTAGATGCACAAGTTTATTCTGTTTTTGTAAAAGATGCCAACGGTTGTTTATTAACAGATAGTATTGAGGTGTTACAACCCCCAAAAGTAACAGTTTGTCTCGATTCTATAGAGCAAAACAGATGTTTTGCAAGCACAAATGCCTTTATTCGTATCCGAACCATACCCGAAAATGCAAATATTCAATGGTCGAACGGCGAAAATGACAAATTAATTGAAAATTTAACCGTTGGAGATTACTTTGTAACCATTTTTGATGAAAATAATTGTACCGACACTGCCCATTTCATTATTACTCAGCCCGAAAAGCTTAAAATGGAAGCCCAAATACAAAATATAGCATGTTTTGGCGAAAACAATGGAAGTATCGAAATCAAAGTTCAAGGAGGCGTTCCTCAATATCAATGCCTTTGGAATAACGGAAGTACGATTTTTTTACAAAAAAATTTATCCTCAGGAAGGTATTCGGTAGAAGTTTTTGACAAAAATAATTGTACTGTAGCCGATACTTTTCAGATTACGCAAGCTCCGGCTTTATATCTTTCTTTAACCTCAAACTCAGCTACCAGCAGCATAACTGACGATGGCAGTATAACCATTGATATTCAAGGAGGTACGCCAAATTATACGATAGATATTATTGCCCGAAGCATTCCGGCTCCTTACATTTTAAATGCACTTTATAGCGATTTTTATACCGTAACAATCACTGATTTAAACAATTGCCAAATAACCGATACCATTACGGTCGGAGCATTGAATTTGGCTTCCATTGTAGAAGTCCCGAATATTTTTACACCCAATTTTGACGGAAGTAACGATTATTTCAGGGCAAAAGCTTATGGTTTGAAAACGTTTTCATGTAGTATTATCAATCGCTGGGGCAGGGTAATTTACAAATTTTCCAATCCATTCGATTTTTGGGACGGAAATATTGGTTCTCAACCGGCTTCCGATGGTATTTATTATTTCTTAATCAACGCTTTAGGTGTAGATAACAAATCGTATCAACTCAAAGGCTCTTTTTATTTGGTTCGTTGAAAATTGTTTTCGCCAAATTTAGCTAAAAATAAATGGTTAATTGTTTTCCAAACTTGCAGTGTTTTTGTTAAAATAAAATAAATTTTTTTAATACAATGTTAGAAAAGCATTATTAATAAAGGATTTAATATTTTTTTTTAAATTTATTCACATCAAATTTGTATATAAAATAAAATTAATTTATACTTTTGTATGTTTTTGATAAGAAGCAGGAAGCGATAAATAACGATAATTTTTTTCTAAAAAAGAATTAAGTTGGTTTATTTTCAATCTTAAATCGGTACGTCATTATATCAATCTGTAAATAAACAGCTTATTTATGATTTATTTTTACGCATTTTGTAAATATTTGATACGATGACTTTTAGCTTGTTACAATAGGCTTGCAGATTTTAGGTTTAAGTTTTTTGTCGTTTTGTAAACAATAAAACCATTTAACAATTAGTTCTTTTAATTTCTCAAAAATTGCTTTATTTTGCCGTTTTTTAGTATTTTGGTTGCTATTAATTCATGTAAGCAAAGAATTTACTCAAAGAATGCAATGATGAAATATTGAGTTTTGTGTTGAATGTTCGTAAAAAAAATTATCAACCCTAACTATTTAATATTAGACTTGTTGTAAATTGATAGTCAAACTTTTATAATTTTACTAAGGTAATAAGGTTTTTTTGAACACTGCATTTTGTTATTCTACTAAGGTTATATACTATTTTAATGTCGATTTTTGTTAAAACCTTAGTAGAAAAGAATAAATATATAGTAATCAACCTTATTACCTTATTTATTAATTTGCTGAAATTCAATTTGCAACAAGTCTATTGAATAGAAAGTATAAAATTAAGAGCTTCATTTAATGGGTAATAATGAAACACAACGCTTTGAATGAACTGAAGTTTTAAAATGATACGAAAATACTGCAAATCAAGTAATTATGACTACCATTTTTCGTGTCAATTCATTTTTTATTAAACCGGAATTATAAATTTATTTTATTTAAAAAAATAAAAAAAAAAAATAGTTGAAAATAAAAAAAAAGTTTTTATTTTTACAATAGATAAAAAAACTTATTCAAAAAAAAAGAATAAAATCAATTCAATTAGAAATAAAAGAGAGCGATGCAAAAATACGAATTAAAACAATCCAGTAAAAGCCCAAGTATAGTACTTGATCCGAACAAGGGAGAAATGTTTTTAGGTGGTCGTTCCATACCTGATAATGCACTTGACCTTTTTGGTCCTATGCTCGACTGGGCGAGTCAATATGTTGAAAACCCGCAAAAAACAACTAAAATAGTATTCAATTTTGAGTATTATAACACCGCATCTTCCAAAAGTATTCTGGAGTTTTTGTTGATTATGAACGAACTACAAAAGAAAAATTGCGATGTTAAAGTATTTTGGCACTACAAAGAAGACGATGACGATATGTATGAAGAAGGCGAAGTATATTCGGATATAGTCAATATTCCTTTTGAATTTATTTCAATGCCTTCTGTACCTTTATAAAAAAATAGAATTAAAATATGGAAAATCTTTTTTTTAAAGCTCAAGCTTCAACCCCCGAAGTTATTTTAAATGCTAAAACCGGTTTGGTTTCATTTGAAGGTAAATCGAGACCTGAAGACCCTGACTTATTTTTTATGCCCATCAACGATTGGATAATTGATTATATTAAAAATCCGGCAAAAAAAACAACTCTCGTTTTTAAATTTTCGTATTTTAATACCTCTACTTCTAAAAAACTCATTGAAATTCTTTTGCTTTTCGACGTACTTTTTATTAGTGGTAAAGAAATTGAAATCAATTGGCATTACAAAGTTCAAGACGAAGACATGCTTGAAGATGGCGAAATGCTCAATGAACTCACTGAAGCACCTATTAATTTTATTGGGTATTGATTGATTCTTTGTCCTACACTGAACCCTCAACTTACTGCCGCAAACAAAAAAAATTAAAAAAGCTACCTCAAAAAGTGGCAACTTTTTTTGTGTGTAAGCATAAATGTTTCAATTACTTACCTATGTTTCAAAAAAGTTTCACTTTAAACTTTCTAACTACAAAGAAAGCTATGATTGTTTTGAATATGTTATTGTTTTTTTATTCATTATTTTAAGGTTGGAATAAATAACTGAAATAAATTAAATAGACCAGATGATTTTGCAAATACCTGTATATCAGGTGAATGCAAAATTATTCATTTTACTTAACTTTAACTTTTCCAAAGTTTTAGAACTTTGGAAAAGTTAAATAATAAGCAGTTTGCAGTATAAGTTTGCGATTGTAATTTTTTTTTAAAGATTTTATTTAAGGGCATAAAATTACCAACATTTATGGTTTAACTGCAAAGAACACCCCAAAAAAGTTTAATTCGCAGTATTTTTTGTAGTAAAATAATTGAGATTTGGTTTTGCAACAAGTCTGTTTTCGCTACATTCTAAAAACGCCGAATTTTGGTTCAGGGAATTTTTTATTCAGCGACATTGAAATGCCTAAAGCCAAATATTTGCGCGTATGAATCGGGTCTATAATTCCATCGTCCCATAAGCGCGAAGTGCTGTAATAAGCCGAACCTTCTTGATTGTATTTATCTAAAATTTCTTTTCGCAAGGCTTCTTCTTGAGCTGAAGAAAGTTTTTTGGCTTGCGCATGTAGTTGTTCTTTTTTCACGGTAAGTAAAACATTAGCAGCTTGTTCGCCACCCATGACCGAAATTTTGGCATTAGGCCACATAAACAATAAACGCGGTTCGTAAGCACGCCCAGCCATGGCATAATTGCCTGCACCAAACGACCCGCCTACAACTACGGTAAACTTTGGAACATTAGCCGTTGCAACGGCATGTACCATTTTTGCACCATCGCGAGCAATTCCTTTGTGTTCGTACTCTTTTCCTACAATGAAACCGGTAATGTTTTGTAAAAAAACAATCGGTATTTTGCGCTGAGCGCACAATTCGATAAAATGAGTGGCTTTGAGCGCGGTTTCTGAAAAAATAACTCCATTATTGGCAATTATGCCGACCGGAAAACCATAAATGTGGGCAAAACCGGTGATTATAGTTGGTGCATATTCGGCTTTGAACTCGTGCATTTTGCTTGCGTCAACGATACGAGCTATGATTTGTCGCATTTGTACCGGTTTTTTTAAATTTACCGGAGCTAATCCGTACAATTCATTTGGGTCGAAAAAAGGCTCTTCAATTTCTTTAACATCGAGACACTGCTTTTCGGGTTTTTTTAATGTTTTAAAAATATTTCTGCAAATCATTAAAGCGTGTTGGTCATTTTCGGCTATATGGTCAGCCACGCCCGAAATGGAAGTGTGAACCTCGGCACCGCCTAATTCCTCTGCGCTTACCTCTTCGCCCGTTGCCGCTTTAACTAAGGGCGGTCCACCAATAAAAATGGTGCCTTGATTGCGAACAATAATGGTTTCGTCTGACATAGCCGGCACGTAAGCACCGCCCGCCGTACACGAACCCATTACAATAGCTATTTGTGGAATGCCGTTAGCCGAAAGCTGTGCTTGATTGAAAAAAAAACGACCGAAATGAAATTTATCGGGAAAAACAGTGGCTTGTTCGGGCAAGAACGCGCCACCCGAATCGACCATATATACGCAAGGCAAATTATTTTCGAGTGCAATTTCCTGTGCGCGAATGTGTTTTTTTATGGTTTCTTTCATGTAAGTGCCACCTTTTACGGTTGCATCGTTGGCTATAATTACGGTTTCTCTGCCGTGTACAATCCCAATGCCGGTTACAATTCCCGCCGAAGGAAATTCATTATTGTTTTGTTCATAAGCCGCCAAAGACGATAATTCTAAAAAAGAAGTACCCTCATCTATCAATAAATCAATTCGTTCGCGTGCCAGCAACTTGCCGCGCTGCTTGTGTTTTTTTACAGCCATTTCTGAGCCACCTTTACAAACTTGGGCTTGAATGGTTTTAAATTCTTTTAAAAGTTTTAAAAAAGATTCTTTGTTTTCCAAAAATTCTTTTTCATTGGTATTTATTTTTGAATCGATTCTATACACGTTTATTTATTTTTTTTTTAAATATTTTTATAAAAGGAAAAAAAATATTCCATTGCTCAAAAGCAGTAAATAGTGAATATCAATTGTAAATAAAAATATATTCTTTTGATTTTCATAATTTTATGAAAATAAAAAATGACGTTTATTTTTATTAAAAAAAAAATTTCATTGATAAAAAATTTATGGTTTCATTTTTTTTTCTTAAAAAACCTTAAAATGAAAAAAAAATGAAACTTTTTTTTAATCGTTACGTAACATAAAATAAAGTAAGCAATAAAGTTTTTTTCATAATAGTAGTTTTTATAAAGTTTTTTTTCATAATAGTAGTTTTTATTAAAGTTTAGGTTAATAGTATAAAGCGGTTTCATTGTGTTATGAAGCCGCTTTGTTTTTGGCGACTAAATTAATACTTTTTTTTGTAAATACCAAAATTAAAATTGTTAAATTATTAAATTGTTATTTTTTTTGTTCATTTTCTATTTTTTAAAGCCATTTTAGCATGTAAACATTTCATTATTTTAAAATAAAAAAAGAAATAAAAAAAAATTTTGTTAGATAAAGAGTTTTTTAGTATTTTGGCAAATTGAAAAAAACGCATTTTTACATAAAAAAATAAATTTTGAGGGTAGGAAACTATTGGATTATAGTTCATTATGAAAGTTTTAATCATAGAAGATGAAAAAACGGTTTCAGATATTTTAATTCGGTTTTTAAAAAAAATTGATAAAGAAATAGAGATTCTGGAGGTACTTGAGAGCATCGAGTCGGCAATTTATTGGCTCAACAGCCATATTGAACCCGATTTAATATTTCTTGATGTCATCTTGCCCGATGGAAATAGTTTTCAGATATTTGATACGGTAATTATTGACGCGCCAATTATTTTTACAACCGGCTACGACGAATATGCTTTGCAAGCTTTTAAAGTAAACAGCATCGATTATTTGCTCAAACCCATTAATCCGGTTGAATTAAAACAAAGCATCGAAAAATATAAGCGTTTGACGCAAAAAATGGAGATTTCCGGTGGTGTAAAAGATGCTTTGCTTGATAAGAATAGTTCTTTGTATAAAACTCGTTTTTTGGTAAAATCGGGAAAAGCCTACAAAACGGTTCATATTAAGGAAGTTGCTTTTTTTTGTGTGGAAGATAAACTCACTTTTATTTATACTTTAAAAAATGCCCGTTATTTAATTGATAATACGCTCGACGAAATCGTTAAAGGTTTAGACCCTGATGTCTTTTTTCGCATCAATAGACAATTTATTATTCATTTTCCGGCGATTGATTCGATAGAAAATTATTTTAATAATCGTTTAAAAATCAACTTAAAAGTTTCCCCGCGCGAGGAGGAACAGGTTTTGGTGAGCAGCAAAAAGGTTAGCGAATTTAAAACTTGGCTTAATAGATAAATAAGTGCTAAGCCAATATTAATTGTAGAAATGGATATGGTTAAATAATTCTTTTTCAGAAATTTATAGATTTGTATTTTATAAAAATAGATAATTTTTTAGAACATTTAATTTTTTTAGAAAAAAAATTGTGAAAAAAGTGCGTAAAATAATTTTCCTATTAGCGTTTTTAATGCCATTGTTTCTTTATTCGCAAGAAATAAAGGTTATTTATTACAATGACCCACCGATGGTTTATAAAAATAAATTGGGAAATCCGGCGGGTTTTTTCATTGATATTTTGAACGATATTGCAGAAAATGAAAATTGGAAATTAGAATACAAATACTATGAGGTAAATGAAATAATGGAGGGTATTACAAAAAATCAATTTGATATTATACCCGATATAATTAATACCGGAAAAGATAATGTTTATTTTGGCAAGGAAAATGTTTATAGCAGTTGGGGAAAGGTTTACTTGGCAAAGCATGTAAACGTATTGAATATTATTGACTTAAATAATAAAACAGTTGTTATTCAAGACGGCGACCACATTGTTGATGGAAATAAATTTGGTTTATTAAAAACATTGAGTAGTTTTAATATTCAGGTAAAATTGATAACAGTTAAAACTTATGAAGAGGTTTTTGAGTATGTTTCGCAAGGAAAAGCCGATGCCGGAGTAGTAAATAAAATTTTTGGCGATTTGAATTTTCATAAATACAATTTAAAAAAATCGGAAATACTTTTTTCACCTTTTTCAAGTACTTTTGGCACACCTTTAGCCAATGCTGAAGCCTACAAATACATCAACACGATTGATAAATATATAAAAGAGTATAAAAAAAATCCGCAATCGATTTATTATAAATCCCAAAATAAATATTTATTAGCTGATGAAGAAGAGACAGTTCCGGCATGGTTTTATACCACTATATTTTTAGTTACTACGGTAGTTATTATATTGATTTTTACCGGTTTTTTTCTAAAACATCAAATAAAAAGGCGTACTTTTGAACTCTCCCAAGCCAATCTTCAACTCAATAAAAGCAAAACGGAAATCGAAAGCATCAACGATGAGCTTTCTGAAATAAATCGTAAGTTTTCAACACTGATAAACAATTTGAAAGGAATTGTATTTAGAGCAAAATACCTTAGAACTTTTCCAATGGAATTTATTAGCAATGGAGTTTATGAATTGATAGGGTATCAATCTGATGCTTTTTTTACCAAAGAAAATCCATTGACATGGCTTGCGGTAGTTTATCACGAAGATATGACTATGGTGTGGAATGAAATACAAAAAGCGGTAAATGAAAAAAAATGGTATGAAATTAATTACCGAATAATTAATAAAAACGGAAATATTAAGTGGGTAAATGAAAAAGGTGAAGCTATTTTTAATGATAGCGGAGAAATTATAGCCATTGAAGGTTTTATTTCGGATATAACTTTATTTAAAGAAAAAGAGCTTGAGCTGATAAAACACAAAGAAAATCTGGAGAAAATAGTAGCCGAGCGTACACGCGAAATAACTGCCAAAAATAAAGAATTGGAGCAATTTAATTGGGAGCTTTCAAATATAAATGAACAATTGATAGTAGAAATAGCCAACCGCAAATTGGCGCAAGAGCGTTCTACAAAGCTCTCAAACGAATTGCAAGAAATCAACGTTCAATTAGAAGAACGGCAAGAAGAAATTATGCAACAAGCTGAAATTTTGGCTGTTACGAATGAAGAATTGGAAAGAAAGAAATCAAAATTAGAAGAGATATTGAACGAACTCAAAAATGCTCAATCAAAATTAATTCAATCGGAAAAAATGGCTACCGTAGGTCAATTGACTGCCGGAATAGCGCATGAAATAAATAATCCGGTAAATTTTATCAATGCCGGAATTGATTCTTTAGAAAGCATTTTGAATGAAATCATGTTGGTAGTAAATGAATTTAATGAAATAACACCCGAAAATGCAATCGATAAATTGCAAAAAATTAAATTACTGAAAGAAAATCTCAATTACGAAAAATTGTTAGAAGGAGTAAGCAAATTGACCAAAAATATAAAAACCGGTGCCGTTCGTACCACTCAAATCGTGAAAAGTTTGCGTTTGTTTTCGCGTTTAGACGAAAGTGATATAAAATTTGTCGATTTGCATGAAAATATTGATTCAACTCTTGTAATGCTCCAAAATAAATATAAAAACCGAATAAATATAGTAAAAGATTACACAAAAATAGCCATGTTGGAGTGTTTTCCGGGAAAAATTAATCAGGTTTTTATGAATTTATTAGTCAATGCCATCGATTCCATTCCCGATAAGGGAGAAATAATAATAAAAACGGGCGTTTCGGAAGATAAATTTGAGGGGAAACCCAAATATGTTTACATCAGCATAAAAGATACCGGAATAGGAATGAGTGCCGAAGTGATGTCGCGAATTTTTGAACCTTTTTTTACTACCAAAGAAATTGGAAAAGGAACAGGGCTGGGGCTTTCGATAAGTTACAGCATCATTCAAGACCACAACGGCGAAATAGAAGTTTTTAGCCAGCCCGGAAAAGGTACCGAGTTTTTTATTACTCTGCCCGTGATAGCTCAAATAAAAAAAGACAACATAACAAATTAAATAAAAGTGGATTATAAAAATAGAAACATATTATATTTAGATGATTTACCTCAAAATCTTATGGTTTTTGAATATGCTTTTATGCGTCATTTTAAAATTTTTACCACCGAACAAATTCAACAGGCTTGGGAAATTTTAGAAAGAGAAGAAATTAGCGTAATTATTTCTGACCAAAGAATGCCTGAGCAGTTGGGTATCAACTTTTTACAAGAAGTTTCGGTTAAATATCCCGATGTTATTCGTATTTTATTAACGGCTTACACCGATATAAATATAGTCTTTGATGCTATAAATACCGGAAAAGTTTACGCTTACATTACCAAACCTTGGGACGGAGAAGACTTGAGAGTAAAACTTGAAAATGCTCTTGAATCATACAATTTGAAGAAACAAAACAAAGAACTTATTCATCATTTATCCATATCCAATGCAGAGCTTAATACCATGAATATTAAGCTTTTGAAAGAAATTGAAGAAAATTCCATTCTCACACATGCCATTGAGCAAACCAGCGAAATTATTATGCTCATGGACACTGAAAAAAAAATAATTTATGTAAATAAGGCTTTTGAAAACATTACTTTAAATAAAAAAGAAGACATTATTGGAAAATCTTTTTTTGAAATCGTAAATCCGGAACCTCAATTTCCGGAAGGTATTTTTGAAAATTTGGAAAAAGGAATTTTATGGAAAGGACGGTTGGAATGCAAAAAGAAAAACGGTGAATTTTTTAAACACGCTCTCACCATTTCTGCAATTTTAAATCCTTTGAGCGAAATAATTAATTTTGTATTAGTTGGGCGCGATGTAACCAAAGATACTCAAATTCAAGAAATGCTCAATCAAAAGCAAAAACTCGAAGCCATAGGAACTCTTGCCGGAGGTATCGCACACGATTTCAACAACATACTTGTTCCTATACAAGGCTACGCCATGCTTTTGGAAGACGAATTTGAAATGGGTTCGCAAGCTTGGCAAGACCTTCAACAAATCATTGAAGCCACCGAACGCGCTAAAAGTTTGGTTGATAAAATTCTGACTTTCAGCAGGAAAAGAAATATTGTTATAAAAAAAATACCCATAGCCGAAGTTCTAAAAGATGCCTTAAAATTTTTAAAATATTCGATACCTAAAAACATTTCCATAGAATTGGATTTGAGTGCAGAAAATGATTTTGTTTTGGCAGACCCTGTTCAAATTCAACAAATTATAATCAATTTGTGCAACAATGCCATTCAAGCTATGGAAAAAAAACTGGGTAAAATAAAAATAAGTTTAAAAAATTTGGATATTTTACCCGAAAACAAATATCTTTACCCCGATTTGCAAGAGCAAAAAGAATATTTGCTTATGCAAGTAGCCGACGAAGGCACGGGCATAGCTCCCGAAATTATTTCTAAAATCTTTGACCCTTTTTTTACAACCAAAGAAAAAAGCAAAGGCACGGGTTTGGGCTTGTCAAATGTGCATGGAATCGTTCATTCGCTGCGGGGTGCTATTTATGTAGAATCGCAAGTAAATAAAGGCACACTTTTCAGTGTTTTTTTACCAACCGTTCACCATTTGGCTAAAAGTGAAACTCTTCCAACTACCATTGAAAAAGGTAATTGCGAATGGCTTATACTTATTGACGACGATGAAATGGTTTTAAGTTATACCTCAAATATTTTAAAAGAATTGAACTACAAAGTCAAAGCATTTTTAAGCAGCATGGAGGCTTTTGAATTTATTAACGAACATTTTGAAATGCTTCATTTGATTATTACCGATTACAACATGCCGCAAATGAATGCTTTTGAATTGATTGAAAATTTAAAAAAAGCCGATATTCACTTGCCCGTAATCATTATTACCGGATACAAACATCAGATTAGTAATGAGTTATCGGAGTATCAAATCATTCAAAAACCTTTTGATACCTCGCAAATTTCGGCTGCTATAAAAAAAATAATTCATCGTTTTTAATTTGTCTGTTGCTTTATAAAATCCGAAAAATCATCGTATCAATTTGTTAATAAACAGTTATTTGCTTATTAATTTTTACGTATTTTGCAAAAAATTGATACAATGATTTATCT
>DYNA01000243.1 GCA_020721325.1 Paludibacter propionicigenes | reverse complement strand
AATTTAAAAACTTTTGAAAAAAAGGAGTTAATAAAACGCGACAAAACTTTTTCATATCCTCTAAAAGCCGAAAAAGCCGATAAGATTTTATGGACGCAATCTGATTTTGTGGAGTTTCCTGATTTAATTATGAGTTCCCTTAATTTTTCCGAAGAACGGAAAATTTCTAATGCCAATCCGCAGCAGTCTGAAATTAATTGGGGGCGAATAGAATTAACCTATTGGACTGATTTTAATGGCGATACACTTCGCGGTATGCTTTGTTTTCCTGAAAATTTTGATGAATCGAAAAAATACCCGGTTATTATTTATTTTTATGAAAAATATTCTGAATTTTTACATGACTATTGGCTGCCTTCACCCAGCCGCTCGACAATAAATTTTCCGTTTTATAACAGCAATGGATACATCGTTTTTATTCCAGATATAAATTATTCGGTAGGTTATCCGGGCAAAGATGCTTACAATTCGATTGTAAGTGGAACTCAGCATATATCTAATTTTCAATATGTTGATAAAAGTAAAATTGGTATTCAAGGGCAGTCGTGGGGCGGTTATCAAGTGGCGTATTTGGTTACTCAAACCAATTTATTTGCGTGTGCTATGGGAGGTGCGGTTGTGAGCAATATGACAAGTGCTTATGGTGGAATACGTTGGCAATCAGGCGTTAGCAGAATGTTTCAGTATGAACAAACCCAAAGCAGAATTGGCGGAACGCTTTGGAACAGTCGCGATAAATTTATTGAAAATTCCCCTATTTTTTATGCAGACCGCGTGCAAACACCCCTTTTGCTTATGCACAATGACGCAGACGGCGCAGTGCCTTGGTATCAAGGAATTGAATATTTTGTTGCCCTTCGTCGTTTGCAAAAACCGGTTTGGCTTTTAAACTATAATGGTGATAATCACAATCTTACAAAATTTCCCAATCGAGTAGATTTAACCAAGAGAATGTTTCAATTTTTTGAGTATTATTTAAAAGGTGCAAAAGAACCGGATTGGATGCGAATTGGAGTTCCGGCTGTAAAAAAAGGATTGGAAACGGGATATTAATTACAAAAGGGGGAGAAAAAAGTATTTTTCTTCCTTTTTTTAACATTTTTTCTAAAAAAAATAGTAAAAATTAGCTTTTTAAGATAAGCCTAAAACGTTTTTCAGTTTGGATATTTGTTTTTCCCACAGTTGAATAGAATCTTCTTTATCTTCCTCATTTTCAGCAAAATCTGTAATAATTAGTGAATTATCGCCTGTGAGTGAATTTTGCCTTATAGCAAATTCAAAATATGTATTGTCTTGACTATCTTCCCATCGAAATTTTACTTTTTCATTTTTCTTATTCTCTTCTAAAATAGCTGTTTGTTCAAAATTTTTCCAGATAAATGTGAATTTATCTTTTTTTAGAAGAACATCGTCGGCGAACCATTCACCCAATCCGCCCGGAGTTGCAAGTCTTTTATAAAGTAAACTACTTGAGGTATTTAATGGAAATTCCAATTCATATTTTTCCATGACTATAAAATTTTAGAAGTGCGTGATAAAACACTTAAACAATATTTTAATAATTATGAAATAATTTTTAGTGTATTTTTTTATAGTTATTTCATTTTTTTTAATATTATTTTAGTATTTTAATACTCTATTTAATTTGTAATAAGACTTTTAAGTATATAGTAAAAATTAATTTTACTTTGCGCAAGGTATAAATTATATTTTAATAAAAAAAAAAAAAAAAAAATCATTTTTTTTGAAAATAAATTTTTTTATTAGAAAAAAGATTTCTAATTTTGCACCCGCAAATCAGAAATAAGTTTCGACTTGTTTAAATGATGGCGAGGTAGCTCAGCTGGTTAGAGCGCATGATTCATAATCATGAGGTCCCCAGTTCAATCCTGGGTCTCGCTACTTAATAAAAGGTTGTTATCAGTAGATAGCAACCTTTTTCATTTTCAGTTATTTACAAAAATATTGATTTCTAATAAAATTGAAATAAAAGAAAATAATTGTTTTTTTATTATATTTGTACAATATTTGGTTTTTACCGTTTATTATTATAAAACTTTGATATTCAATACTTTAACTTGAAAATAGAATATAATTATGAAATACGCTTCTCTCATTTTTTTTAGTTTAATTTTAATTTGGAATGGAACTTTCGCTCAGCAAGGTTTTTTTATAAAAGGAAAAATTTATTGTCAAAAAAAAGGGATTTCAGGAGTGGAGGTTACTGACGGTTTTTCGGTGGTTGAAACCGATAAAAATGGAAATTTTGAGTTTTGGGTTTCAAAATCGGCAGATTATGTATATTATTCTTTACCAAGTGGTTATAATTCGCCTATCGAAAATGGAGTGCCTGTTTTTTATAAAAAATTGAATCAAAATTTAGAAAAACAAACCATAGATTTTGAATTAGTGAAGGAAATTAAATCGCAACAAAAACACACTTTTATAGCTTGGGCTGACCCACAAATTCTTGAATTAGAAGAATTTGAATTGCTCGATAGAGTCATTAGCGATGTAAAATCAACCATTGAAGCCATTCCAACTGAAATTCCAGTTTATGGCATTAGCTTGGGCGACAACGTGTTTGATAAATTGGACTTTTTTGAACCCTACAAAAAATCTGTTTCTAAACTGCAAATCCCTTTTTATCAAGTAATTGGCAATCACGACTTGGATTACAACGAACGCTCCGATGAGCTTTCGGTAAAATCGTTTGAGACAGCTTTTGGACCCACCTATTTTTCGTTTAATATCGGAAAAGTACATTATGTAGTTTTGAAAGATGTTTTTTATTATGGTTATTCATATCGTTATATGGGCTATATAACTGAAAATCAATTAATTTGGCTCGAAAAAGATTTGACTAAAATTGAAAAAGGAAGTACTGTCATTTTGGCATTACACATTCCGACCGTTTTTGGTGAAGATGAAAATTCTAAAAATTTTGATTATTTGATAGCCAATTCGGTAATGAATCGCAAAGCCCTTTTTAAAATTCTTGAACCTTTTAATGCCCATATTTTAGCCGGACATAGTCATACTCAGTGGAATACAATTCTTTCGCCAACCCTTTTTGAACACGTGCACGCAGCCGCAAGTGCAGCATGGTGGCAAGGCGAACTTTGTGTCGATGGCAGTCCGAAAGCTTATACGGTTTATGAAATTGACGGCGATAAAGTTTCTTGGTATTTTAAAGGTGTTGGAATGGATAAAAATGACCAATTTAAAGTTTATCCATTGGGCGCAGATTCTGAAAATCCCGATTTTTTTATTGCCAATGTTTTCAATTTTGACCCCGAATGGAAAGTTGAATGGTTTGAAAATGGCATTTTGCAGGGAAATATGGTACAATTTTGGGGTAAAGACCCTGATGCAAATGAACTTTATAAAAATGGAAGCAAAAAATTTTGGTGGTTAAATGCCGGACAAACGAATCATCTTTTTCAGGCGAAACCTCTCAATAAGAGTGCAAAAATTACTGTTCAAGTTACTGACCGATTTGGAAATAAATTTACAATGGATTTATAAAAAACTGAATTTAATTTTACCATAAAACTTATTTTATATTTAAAGTATTTCTCAGTTTTTTTTATCATAAAAAAATAAAAGATTTTATAATTTTTATTTCTGCGCAATAAACATTAAAAAAGTGAAATAAAATGGAAAAATCCTTATATAATTGGTCATAAATAATAGTTTTATAGATTGTAATTTGAATTTTTTTTTAATCAAAAAGCTATTTTTCTTTTTTATTTAAAGAAAATTTAAAAATAACATATCCTAAAATACCAGAAAATATAGAACCAATAATGATACCGATTTTAGCCGAATTTAAAAGTTTTAAATCATCTATAAA
The DNA here is from genome assembly GCA_020721325.1 of Paludibacter propionicigenes. Taxonomy (GTDB): domain Bacteria; phylum Bacteroidota; class Bacteroidia; order Bacteroidales; family JAIFNL01; genus JAIFNL01. The sequence goes on along the minus strand of DYNA01000243.1, from coordinate 1,532 downwards.
AGCTAAATTTCCGATGAATAATGACATAGTGAAACCAATGCCGGCAAGAAAAGCAACTCCTATAATTTGCTGAAAATTAACTCCTTCGGGTAAAAAGGCTATTTTTAATTTTACAACCAGATAAGTAATTAGACTGATTCCTATAAATTTTCCTGCAAAGAGTGAAAGTGCAATATTGCTCGATAAATTAAAATCAATTGCTTTTAAATCAATGATATTGACCCCAGAATTTGCAAAAGCAAAAATAGGCATTATCATAAAAGCAACCCAGTTGTGAAGCCTGTGTTCGAGTAATTGCAATGGCGATTGTACTTTGTTTGTCCATTCTTCCAAATTATCAATCTCTTCAATTTGTTTTTTTGTTAAAATCGGTAGTTCGTTTGTGTTCCAATTTGCAGTTATTTCGTGAACTATTTTTTTTAGTTTTTCGGCAAAAGTAAATTCATCTATTTTTCGATGCATTGGAACAGCTATTGCGAGCAAAATGCCTGCTATAGTTGGGTGAACACCCGATTTTAAGAACAACAACCAAACCAAAAGCCCCATAGAAAAAAACAATATTTTTTTATGAATTTGTTTGTAGGATAAAAAATACAAAACAAGCAAAATAATTCCGGCATAAATAAGTAAAATCCATTGTATATCTGTGGTATAAAACAACGCAATTACTAAGACTGCGCCTAAATCGTCAATTATGGCAAAGGCTGTTAAAAAGATTTTTAATCCTAATGGAACTTTTTGCCCTAAAATTTTTAATATTCCTAATGAAAAGGCTATATCGGTTGCCATAGAAATTCCCCAACCTTTGTTTGTAATTGGGTTGTCATTGAAAATCAAGTACATAAATAATGGAAAAAGCATTCCACCAAGGGCGGCAAAAATTGGAAGGGAGGCTTTTTTGAGGGTATTTAATTCTTCGATTAGTATTTCTCTTTTGATTTCTAAACCAATTAAAAAAAAGAAAACTGCCATAAAGCCATCGTTTACCCACAAAATAAGTGGCTTACTTAGCTCAAAATTACTCGATTTTATTCCAATTTCAAACTGCCATATTGATTGATAAAATTCGTTTAGTGGCGAATTTGCTAAAACAAGGGCTAAAAGTGTTGCAAAAAAAAGTACAAAACCACTAAAACTTTCTGCTCTGATAAATTTTAATAACGGGTTTAGAGTTGGTAAATTGTTCATTGCTTTGTAATTAGACATAAATGTATAGATTTTATTTATTTCGAGCAAAGTTAAATAAAACTTATATCATTTTATTTGAGTTTTTTTTATTTTGTGTTTTTTTAATTTTTTTTAACATTTTCTTTTTTCTTTTTTACATTTAATAAATATGGCAAAAATGATGTAGTTTTGCTTGAATTTCTTAAAAAAACAGGCAAAAATTTTTTTTTAAAAACCGTTATTTTTTTACATACAAAAAAAAACGTATTTATTTATTTATTTATTTTTTAAAACAAGATAAAAATAAAATAAAAATCTGGGGTATATACAATACACCAATCTATATACATAAATATGTTAAATTA
>DYNA01000003.1:59027-61867 GCA_020721325.1 Paludibacter propionicigenes | reverse complement strand
ATTCACCACTATACCATTGAAGACCAGCTTATTTGGTGGAAAAAATACAGCAATGTTCATGCAAATTATAAAAACGAGCATTTCTTTACAGAAATAAAAACCCAAATAACCGATTTGCGCAATCACAAGGAAATAACCGAAAAATTAAAACTTTTCATTGATAATTTAAAAATACAACACCCAAACGCACAATTCATTATCAACGTAAGCTTAGGGAGCAACGAAACGCAAGTTGTTTGGCAAATTTTCGGAGAACTTAATTTGTTACCACAAAACAGCCAATTTATACGAACTTATGATAACAAATTATCAGACACAAACCAACGATTTAAACTTTTTGATATAGAAGAAATACCTGTAAAAATAATTTCACATATCCAAAATACACTCCAATTATACCCATCACGCCCCGAAACGCACGAACGCAAACTTGCCGAATTAAAAATGCAGCATTACTTAAAATCGGGCTTTATTATTCTAATTATGGGCGAAAGAGGAATAGGAAAAAGTCAATTAGCTGAAAAAGTGAGAGATAACAAAAAAATCATTTCAACCAATTGTGCATCATTTTCAGACGATAGCATGGCAGAAAGTGAACTTTTCGGTTATAAAAAAGGTGCTTTTACCGGTGCCAATACCGACAAAGAAGGGCTTTTTAAAGAAGCCGAAAATGGCATTTTATTTCTTGACGAAATTCATCATTTGAGCCACCGAGTACAAGCCAAATTGATGAAAGCCATTCAAACTGATAGCAATAACTTTCTTACAATCAGACGATTAGGTGACAATTTAGAAATTAAATTGCAAACAACCTTAATTTTTGCATCAAATCAAAACATCAGTAAACTGCGCGAAACACTTTTACCCGACTTTTACGACCGCATTTCGCAGCAAGTAATTGAATTACCGCCGCTTAGAATAACACCTGAAGAGCTTGAAAATGAATTTTATGCTACATGGCAACACATGAAATTTGAACAATTTTTTGATTACCAAAAATATGTTTTACCCGATAAAAAACTTTTGAATTGGATAAAAACCTTAGATTTATATGGTAACTACAGAGATTTACAAAAAATTTCAATTTTTTATAAAAATTATTTAAGTTTTAACACCGAAATAAAAAAAGTTTTAACGGAAAAAACAGCTTTCGATTTTACAAAATCGGAATATGAAAAATACATTGCTTTATCGGGTGAAGATTCACAGTATAAGCCCCTATTTTCGGATAAATTTACAGCAGAGCAAATGGAAGACGAATTTAAACAACAACTTTCGCTTTGGGCAATCGACCGTTTTAAAGGTGCGCCCAACGCTGCAAAACATTTTCAAAAATTAGGCGGTAAAACTACTAAAGAAACATTATATAAATGGAAAACAAAAAATATAAACTAATTTTTTTTTATAAATAAATTTATTAAATGAAATTAAAAATAATTGCTGACAATAAAATTCCATTTTTAACAGGAATATTTGAAAAAATAGCCCAAATAGAATATTTACCGACAAATGAAATAACAAATGAAAAAATTAAAGACGCAGATGCTTTAATTATACGAACCCGAACAAACTGCAATGAAGAATTATTAAGAAATACAAAAGTGCAATTCATAGCCACAGCAACCATTGGTTTTGACCATATTGATACAGATTATTGCAAAAAAGTAGGAATTTATTGGAAAAATGCAGTCGGTTGCAATGCTCAATCGGTAGCTCAATACATGTATTCGGTATTATTAAATTTGGCTTTTAAACGCAATTTTAAACTTGCAGGCAAAACTTTGGGCATAATTGGAGTTGGAAATGTAGGAAAAAAAGTAGAAATGATAGCTAAATCATTAAATATGAATACTTTACTTAATGACCCTTTGCGTGAAAAAAATAAAAAAAACAATCAATTTACAAGCTTAGAAGCAATTAAAAACGATGCTGATTTTATTACTTTTCACACACCTTTAACAAAAGAGGGTGAATTTAAAACCTTTCATTTAGCCGATAAGATTTTTTTTTCACAACTCAAAAAAAAACCTTTTATCATTAATACTTCACGTGGCGAAGTAGTTGATAATAATGCACTTAAATTAGCAATTTTAGAAAAAAAGATTCAAGGTGCCGTGCTTGATGTTTGGGAAAATGAACCGAATATTGATGCAGAACTACTTGATTTATTGAACTTTGGAACTCCACATATAGCAGGATATTCAACTGACTCGAAAGCCAATTGTACGCACCAAACAATTTTGAATATTCTGAATTTTTTTAATATTGAGCAAAAAGATTTTTTTAAAATTGAGATTCCAAATCCCGAAAAAACAAGTTTTACAATTAATACTAAATATAAAAATATAGAAGAAATTAAACTTGAAATGATAAATATTTCATATAATATTTGCATTGACGATTTAAAACTTCGCAAATCGATACAAGATTTTGAATTTCAACGAAATAATTACACTTTACGAAGGCATTGTTCTTTTTATAACTACATACTTGAAAATTATAAACAGAAAATTGAAAATCCGCATGTTTTTTTTGGTTTACCCAAATAAAAAATCGCAAAATTCTTTGTACTTTTGCATTTTATATAATTAAATTTTCTGAAAAAGATATAAATAAATGAATTACAATGTTTTAGTAATAGGAGCAGGAGCCGCCGGATTAATAGCCGCCGGTAGAGCTGCCGAATTGGGTGCAAAAGTTTTAGTAATCGAAAAAATGGCTTCGGCAGGAAAAAAACTACTGATTACCGGCAAAGGACGGTGCAATATTACCAATGAAGCCAGTCAAAGTGAGTATTTTAAACGGATTCACCCCAATGGTCGTTACTTAAAACATGCTTT
>DYNA01000003.1:38686-58927 GCA_020721325.1 Paludibacter propionicigenes | reverse complement strand
ATTCAATCAAAAAAAATAATTCTTTGCACCGGAGGCGCGTCTTATCCGGCAACGGGTTCAAATGGTGATAGTTATAAGATAATCAAATCTTTAGGGCATAAAATAGAACCCGTTCGTCCTGCTTTAGTGCCATTAGAAACAGAGGGAGATTTAGCCGAAAAACTTATGGGCATCAGTTTAAAAAACGTAACGGCTTCTCTCTGGATAGATGGAAAAAAACAAATGGAAGAGTTTGGCGAAATGCTTTTTACACATTTTGGTTTATCAGGTCCTATTATTTTGACATTAAGTAGATTAGCAGTTGATGAATTGCGAAATCATAAACAAGTAGAAATCAGTATCGACCTAAAACCCGCGCTTGATGAACAAAAACTCGATGCACGACTTTTGCGCGATTTGAATGAAAATGGAAAAAAGAAAGTTGGTAATATTTCAAAGCTTTGGCTTCCATCGAAATTAGCTTCCGAAATACTAACTTTGTGCGAAATCGATTCCGAAAAAGAATGTCATCAAATATCAGCAAAAGAGCGTAAACAATTGAAAAACAAGCTAAAAGATTTTCGTTTTAAAATTACAGCCGCACGCTCATTCAAAGAAGCAATTATCACTGCGGGCGGCGTGAATACATCGGAAATAGATAGTAAAACGATGCAATCCAAATTTATTAAAAATTTGTACTTTGCAGGCGAAGTAATTGATTTAGATGCAGATACAGGTGGTTACAATTTACAGATAGCTTATTCAACGGCTTGGTTAGCAGCTCAATCAGCAATTGAAGAAAAATAATTTTTTAAAAAAATACATAAATTGATTAAATAAAAAAAAATGATTATATTTGTTAAAATAACCTTTTAAAAAAATATACAGATTATGAAAAAAAGAACTTTTATTTTATTATTTTTAATTACAATTTTTACTGTAAATTTTGTTTCTGCGCAAAAAAAAATTCGGGTAAAAAATGTTGATGAATTTGTAAATGCTATTGGTTCGGACGTTATTATTGAATTAGAATATGGCTTATACGATTTAGCTTCATATTCAGCAGCTTATAATTCCGAACTCGACCCTTATGGACAAAGTGCATATTACATAGAAAATCGTAATAATCTTATAATCAAAGGAATAGGTGATTATCCATCTGAAATTATAGTCAGTAACGATGAATATGCTGTGGTCTTATTTTTTAAAAATTGCCAAAATATTACTTTAGAAAATGTAGAAGTTGGGCATGGTGCATCGCAAGGAAGTTGCACTGGTTCGGTGATAGGACTAAGCGGTACAAATGGCGTAAATATCAAGAAATGTGTACTTTACGGTAGTGGCACTTATGGAATTGAAAGTTATGAAAGCAGTAGCGACCTTATTTGCGAAAACACAACCATTAGAAGCTGTACTTACGGCGCTCTTTCATTGATTGGCTTTACAAATGCTGTTTTTAATAAATGTACTTTCACTGACAACGATAACTTGGATATTTTCTATATAAAAGACTGTCAGCGTGTTGTGTTCAATTCCTGCGTAATAAAAGACAATACAAATCGAGGTACTGGCGAGTATGGTCAATATTCATCAAATAAGTTGTTCTACGTTGAAGGTGAGGCGGTTACACTAAATAATTGCATGGTAAAATTCAATCGGGTAGATTATTTGGCAAATACACGTAATGCTCTGAAAATCAATAACTCGTTTATAGAACAAAATATTTTGGAAAAAGGAGAATTTGAAAATTAAAAGTACTTTTTATACTATAAACGGTTTATTTTTAAACTTTACCAAAGTTCTAAAACTTTGGTAAAGATGTAGTTGCGTAATAATAAATATTAAAAAATGAAATTATTAACAATATTAGCTTTAGCTTTATTTTTAGGAAATTCTTGTGTCGTTTCAAAAAAATCTATTGAACCAGAAATGGGTGGTATTCCTTATTTTAAATCGGATGATGAATTTGCAAAAAATCGACAAAATACATTAAAAGATTTAGGCTGGCAATATTTAGGAGCAGAAAATGGTGGTTTTGAACCTATTACAGAAATTAAAAAATTAACTAAACGCGAAAAAAGAAAAATCGAAAAACTCGATTGGCAATATTCTAACCCCGAAAATGGAGGTTTTGAACCCATTGAGAAATAAAAAAAAGCGGTATTTAACCGCTTTTTCTATTTTTTTAAACCCATCATTTTTTTCATATTATTTCCACCCGAAATCATTTTCATAAGTTTTCGGGTTTCATCAAACTGTTTTATCAGTCGATTTACTTCTTGAATATTCGTTCCACTTCCCAGTGCTATTCTTTTACGACGGCTTCCGTTCAAAATGGCTGGATCAGCGCGTTCTTGTTTAGTCATAGAAAGAATGATAGCTTCGATACCTTTAAAAGCATCATCATCAAAGTCAATGTTTTTCAAGGCTTTACCAACTCCGGGTATCATAGCTGCAAGGTCTTTCAAATTACCCATTTTCTTAATTTGACGCACTTGAGAAAGAAAATCGTCAAAGTTAAATTGGTCTTTTTGAATTTTACGTTGCAATTTCTTAGCTTCCTCAGCATCAAACTGTTCCTGTGCTTTTTCTACCAAAGAAACAATGTCGCCCATGCCCAAAATACGGTCAGCCATACGGTTCGGGTGAAAGACATCAAGAGCTTCCAATTTTTCGCCCGTACCAACAAATTTTATCGGTTTATTTACTACCGAGCGGATAGAAAGAGCTGCTCCACCACGAGTATCGCCATCGAGTTTAGTCAATACTACGCCATCAAAATCAAGTCGGTCGTTAAATTCTTTTGCAGTATTCACGGCATCTTGACCAGTCATCGAATCTACAACAAACAGAATTTCGTTCGGTTCAATTGCTTTTTTTACATTGCTAATCTCGTTCATCATTTGCTCATCAATAGCCAAACGACCAGCAGTATCGACAATAACTACATCATTTCCATCAAGTTTCGCTTTTTTAATAGCATTTTGAGCAATTAAAACGGGATTTTTATTGTCTTCTTCAGTGTAAACAGGTACATTTATTTGATTACCAAGCACTTTCAATTGCTCAATCGCAGCCGGACGGTAAACGTCTCCAGCTACTAAAATAGGATTTTTTCCCCGTTTAGTTTTTAAAAGATTGGCAAGTTTTCCAGAAAAAGTAGTTTTACCCGAACCTTGCAAACCTGCTATCAAAATAATCGTTGGATTGCCTTTTTTACTGATGTCCACCGATTGCCCACCCATTAAAATGGCAAGCTCATCATGTACTATCTTGATAATCATTTCATTAGGTTTAACTGCCGTAAGGACATTTTGACCTAATGCTTTATCTTTCACAGTGTTAGTAAAATCTTTTGCAATTTTAAAGTTCACGTCAGCATCAAGCAATGCGCGTCTAACTTCTTTTAGTGTTTCCGCCAAATTAATTTCGGAAATTTTACCTTCGCCTTTAATTATTTTAAACGCCCGTTCTAATCTATCGGATAAACTATCAAACATAATGCTTTTATTTTGAGTTGGTTATATTTTTGTAAAATCAAATATTCAGTTTCTTTTTAAGTTTGCAAAAATAATAAAAATTTTTTAGATTAAAAATTTTAAAATTGTTATTTTCCAAATTTTTGATATTAAAAATATTTTTTTTGCAAAAGCAAAACGGAATAAAATAATACGTATAAAATATTTAAAATACAAAAATTTAATAGTATAGTTCTGTAAGTTATTTATATTCAATTACTTTTATACTATTTTATTTTCAATAAATAACAAAATGCTCCTGAAATGGTATCAAATTGTACCCATTATCAGATTTTATTTTAGCTTTTCCAAATAGAATATAATTTCCTTTATTCTCTACCGCAACATGAATTGTTCCCCAAATATTAAAAGTATCTAATGAGAAAGTACTTTTTGAGTTAAATACTTTATTTACAATAGAATCAACTTCAATTTGATGTAGGTAAGAGGGTTCAATTTCGTTGAAAAATAATGAAATTTGAAGAGAATCTTTATATTTTTTTAGTGCATAATCTAAATTTTGAAATACAAAATATTGTTTTTTTTGAATTGAAAGAGGCATTTTTTTTATCAAATTTCTTAAATATTGATTTTTAATGTTTTGCAAATCATTTTTATACACTATCAATAATTCTTTTTCAGATAAATTAGCATTAAAAGATAAGCTTTTATAAAATTGTTCTTTTTCTGAAAGTGTTGAATTTAAGTTACTTACACATGTTTGATAAATTTGATGTATTTCATTTTTTTCCAGAACTTTTATATCCTTCTGCGCACTGAAAATTTGTTCAAAAGGTTGAAAAATAAGCCACAATTTGCGCATTTTTTGAGCCGTTTCATTGTAATATGGACTAAATTCAATTTCAGAACGTTCGATATTATTTTCATGATAAAAGTTTAAAAAATTTTCATTGTAATCGGCAGACTGTTTTAAGCCCTGAAAAAGTAGCTCATTTCGTTTATTTTCATAATCATTTTGACAAGAGAAAAAAACCAAAAAAAAGAAACTTATGAAAAAATACTTCATTCTTAGGAATTAATTTCGCGATGAATGATATAATTTTTTATAGAGTTTCCTCGTAAAAAATCTTGTGTAGATAATGGTTTTTTCCCAGCTAATTGGAATTTTTTCAAAAAAATAAAACCATTTGGGCATGAAATTTTTATAAAAGTCTTATCGTCAGTCAAAATTTTTCCAAATTCAACGGAATGAATTTCTTCAACTTTTTCAGTTTCAAAAAGTTTAACGCTTATAATTTCTTTATTTTCAATATGATATAACTCAGTAAACGCAGCCGGATAAGGACTTAAACCACGTATAAAATTATAAATAGAATTTACATCATTTTGCCAGTTTATTTTACAATCGTCTTTAAAAATTTTCGGAGCTTTTTTTAAATTTTCAAATTTTTTAGCAATTTCTGTCTGTGAAATTTGAGGATAAATACCTGATTCTATGCCTTTTAGGGTTTTAACTAAAAGTTTAGCCCCCGAAATCATCAATTTATCATGCAAAGTTTCGGCGGTTTCGGTTTCTGAAATTTCAATTTCTTCGTTGTAAATAATTTTTCCTGTATCTATCTCATGCTCAAGGAAAAATGTTGAATTTCCGGTAATTTTTTCACCGTTGATAATTGCCCAATTAATGGGTGCAGCACCGCGATAATTGGGTAGGAGCGAGGCGTGTAAATTGATAGTTCCTAACTTTGGCATGTTCCAAACTGCCTCAGGAAGCATTCTGAAAGCAACAACAACATGAATATCGGCGTTTAAACTTCTTAATTGAGCTAAAAAATCCTCGTTTTTGAGTTTTTCCGGTTGTAAAAGTCTTAAATTTTGACTCAAAGCATATACTTTTACAGGAGAAAGGGTCAATTTCTGTCCTCTACCACTGTTTTTGTCGGGCATTGTTACCACCCCGACCACTTCAAAGCCCGATTCAACTATATTTTTTAAACTTTCCACCGCAAAATCGGGTGTTCCCATAAAAACAATTTTCATTTGTTCCTGCTTTTAATAATTAACTTGAAAGCACAAATTTATTAATTTTTTTAACATCAATATAGTTTTGCAGCAAAAACTAAAACATCATCGGTTTGAGTATTGTTTCCTTTCCATGCAATAAATTGATTTTCAATGTCTTTTTCTAAATCTTTTAAATTGTCAATTGTTTCAAATTTTTCAAGAAATTTTCGAGAACCATACTTTTTCCCCTCTTCACTCAATTGGTCTGTAATGCCATCGCTAAAGGCAAATAAAATGTCGTCGTTTTTGTATTTAATTGTAATACAGTCAAATGTCTTTGTTGTAGGAAACTTACCAACGGGCATTCGATTGCCTTTTAACTTAATAATTTCATCTTTTCGCTTAATGTACAAATTTCGATTTGCTCCCGAAAATTCGAGAGTTCTTTCCACTTCATTTAATACAATGAAAACCAAATCCAAACCGTCGTAATGAAAATAATTGGTTATATTATTTTTCAATAATTCTAATACTTCGTTAGCATGTGCAATTTCTTTTCTCAAAACAATTTCGTTCAAATAAGCCGTGCTAAGCATACTCATTAAAGCACCCGGAACTCCATGTCCGGTGCAATCGGCTATGGCTAAGAGCTTTATACTTTTTTTCTTGGTCTTAATATGCTTAAACCATAAAAAATCGCCACTTACGATGTCGCGGGGTTTGTAAATTACAAAATGCTCTGAAAATGAATTGTTTAGTAATTCTGTATCTGGCATAATGGCTTCTTGAATTTTTTTTGCATATTTAATGCTTGCCAACATTTCTCTATTTATTTTCTCGGCTCTAAGTTTCTGTTGTTCAATGAGTTCCTTTTGTGATTCAATTTCTTCGGTACGTTCCTTTACTTTTATTTGAAAATGATTTAATAATTCCAAAATTTCAGATTTCATCAAAAAATAACTTTCCATAAGCACAACCATTTCTTTTGTACGTGTTTTATATTCAAAGTTTTGAGTTTCATTAAAATCTGAATCGACAAAAGCTTTTATATTTTTGGTTAGATTTGAAATAGGTCGGGTAAGGTAACGAATTATGTATAAGCCAAATACAAAAGTAATAACGATAATAAGTGCAGAAATTAAAATATACAAAAAGCGCAAACGATTTTCTGAAGATTCAATAATTTTATTCATTTGATAGATGATAAAATCAAGAGATACCTGAATATTTTGTTTACTTTCCATATATTTTTGGGTTAAACCGGAAAAAGTTTTTATACCTAAAATAGAGTCAAGTTCAGCCATTTTATTAAAATTTTCAACATACAAATTTAATGTTGTTACTATGGTATCAATTTTTGCTTTTGGCAAATTGCTATTTTGAATTTCTTGAGCATATATTTTTGATTTTAAGAGCAGTAAATCGGTGTATTCTCGTTTAATTCGTATAATGTAATCTTTTTCGTGTCGGCGAAGCGTCAAGACTTTTGACTTGTCAAAATCGTCAAAATTTTCTAAAATATGGGCATATTCACGCATTTTGCCTTCGTAGCCATAATCTTGAAAACCACGCAGTAAGCTATTTTTTACAATGGCTTGAACCGTATTTTGGTATATTTTCAACTCATTTTTTAAAGTTTCAGTACCTTTTAACGATTCGGTATTAATTTGGTGATTTTTTTTAGTAATAAATTGAATTTCAGAATTTAAGAATTTAAAAAGGCTGTCGTGTTGCACAATTCTTTCACTTTTACCACTTTCATAAAAATCGGAATTGATTAAATCGTAAATAAAAAAATCGCTAATTAAATGATTATCAGCATAAAAATGAGCTTTTAAATTAATACTTCTTTGTCTGAGTTGATAAAGGTCGTGTTTTTTATTTTCATAAATTAAGCTAAAAACGGTTATTGAAGTTACGATAGCCGTTAGCATGATAAATAATGTTAAGAATTTTGAAAATAAAGTGTTCAGATTTTTACTTGAAATTTTAATTTCTTTTTCCATATTTATTTTAAAAAAATTGAAAAAAAAACCTCGTTTGCAGAATAAAGTTGGGTTTATTCAAGCAAAACGAGGCTTCGGACAACACAAATTAAAATTTATTCTCTTTTCTTAAATCTTTTTAGTTTTGCTAATCAATCAGATATTTAACTGATATTGAATAAGTTCTGCCTAAATTAAACTCTTGCGAAATGTATTTTTCACTGTCGTAAGTATAAGTTTTTTTGTTTTTAGCATCTAAAATATTTGATACAGAGGCTTTTACGCTAAAATGCTGTGCTATTTTCTTTGAAATATTGAAATTCAAAGCCGGATAAGCTTCTTGATAAACATCTGGAGTTGAACCTTTTGTAACTACCGACAATTTTGGACCATCTACGTTGAAAGCTAAATTGGAACTGATTCCTTTCTCTTGGTTATCATAATTCATATAAAAATTTACAACCCAAGGCGACTGTCCGTACATGGGGCGATTTACCGATAAACTTGAGCTTCCGTAATCTTCTACGTAGCGAACTTGCGATTTGAGAAACGTAAAATTACCACCAAACATAAATTTAGGCAAATTAATAAAACCCAAATTTTTTCTAACTTCCAATTCAATTCCGTAAAGAAATGAGTTATCGGCATTTACATAGTGAAGCTCAAAGTTTGAGGCGCGTGGGTCGTCAACCAATTCAATGGGTTTTGTAAAATATTTTGCGAAAACGCTTACCGAAATAATTTGTCCGTTTTCCATAAAATTTTCCCAACGAAGGTCAATATTATCTATCACACTGCGCTCTAAATCAGGGTTTCCAACTACGCGCCAGCCTTCTTTAAAATCGTAATACGCATAGGGAGCAATTTCTCTAAACGCCGGACGTCCGAGCGTGCGCGAGTATGCAAAGCGAACGTTCATATTTTGACCGGCAAGATAATTTACATTTACGGCTGGTAAAAAATCGTAAAAATATTTTTTGGAAGCTTTTACATATTTATATTGTGTCGGATTTCTTTCATTTTCAACAAAAGTATAGTCGTATTCGTAACGCACTCCGGTTTGAACATCTATCAATGTGCTTAGTTTAAAATCGAGCATGGCGTAACCGGCTGCAATGTGTTCAAAAGCATTGTAACTATTGTATTGGTCGGTTGTTACATCGTTTTGATAATAAACACCATACGTAACACCGTCAGCATTTTGTCCAATGTTTTCGTCACTCAAATAATCTTCTGCACTGCCAGTAAATTCAAGCCCTTGCGATAAAATACTAAATTGGGTACTTTTTGAATTACGGTCTTTATAAGTGTAACTTGCTCCGGCTCTGAATTTTATTTTTTCCATTTGCCATGAAAAATTGATTTTATTATCGAAATTCATTTCGTTCAAATCGCGATAAAAGCGAGTGGGCGCAGGATAAGCATTGTAGCTGATTTCATATTCGCCACCGGTTATCGAATCGTAATTAAAAAAGCGAAGGTCGGGTTCGTTCAAAATGGATTTGCTTATCGAACTTGTCCAATCGGCTTCAAACTGATTATTTTCGCCAAATACGTGATTTCCATTCAATTGTAAAGCATTTAAAACACGTTCCTGAAATCCCAAAGTATTTTCAAACATAAACATATTGTCGGTTGATTTGTAACCCTCGCGTACACGAGTTTGTGTCAAACCACCGCCACTTCTGATGATGCTCAAACCGATTTTATGAAGCGGAGTTAATTTATACGATATTCCCAGAAGGGCAGATGTAATGATTTCTTCTTCGCCAAGTTCTTCATTTTCAATGATTAATGGCGAAATAATTCCGGTTATACCGTTGTCGCCACCTACCAAATTATAACGAGCATATTCGCCGTTGTCGTAAGATTTAAACTCGCGCGAATAACTTAAATCGAAAATAAAACCCAGTGGTTTTCCCAAAAATTTTACCTGATTTCCTATCGAAAAAGAATGTGAATGATTGAAAAATGAAGTTTTTCTTTCGGCAGTCATATTTTTATTAAAAGTAGCTGATATTCTATCTAATTCATTGTTATTTTGGTACAAAGCAGGGATTCCATTTTCGGCAGCAGCCGGAATATCCATACTGCCATCGTTAATGCCAAGCCAAGCCAAAGAACCGTTTTCGAAAGTTAAAAAATTGTCGTTTAAACTGGTTTGAGGATTGTAACCCAACGAAGTAGAAAATTGTAAAGTAAATTTGGTTGGGAAACTTTTTGTAGAAATATTTACGTAACCACCTGCAAATGAAGCTGGTAAATTGGGTGAAAATGTTTTTTGAACTACAATATTATCGATGATATTGGTAGAAAACATATCGAGTTGCACGGTATTTTTGCTGGGGTCGAGACCGGGAATTTCAGCACCGTTGAGCGTTATTTTGCTGTAACGGTCGCTCAAACCACGCACAAAAATATATTTTCCTCCTTCAACCGAAACGCCCGTAACACGTTTCATAGCCGAAGCCGCATCGGAGTCGCCCATGCGCGAAAAAGTTTGTGAAGAAACTCCATTGAGCAACGTTATGGATTTCTTTTGTATGGTAAGCAACGAATTTTCAGTATTTTGTATGGCACTTGCCACAATGTTTACTTCGCCAATGTCCTGAGTTTCGGGCAATAAGGCGATGTCGATAATAGTAACGTTTTTCGATTTTACTTCTACACTGCTAACGATTTGTTTTTCATACGAAACGTAAGTGCATTGTATTGAGTGTGTTCCCTCCGGCACATCTTCGAGGCTGTAATTGCCGTCGTAGTCCGTAATGGTAGCAATCATGGGGTCTGAACCCACTACAAGCATGGTTGCGCCAATGAGCGTTTCGCCGGTTGTTTTGTCAGTAACCTGACCACGAATAATTCCTTTTTGCGAATAGGAAGTAAAAAATGTAAATAAAATTGTAATTATGAGTAATATTTTTTTCATTTGTTTTGTTTTAAAATTTATTTTTCTAAAAAAAATAATTTGGCATTTTTTAGAAAAATGGTTTGCGTTTGTCCGAAATTTTTAAAAAAATATTTTATTAAATTTTGTGTTGTTGTTTTCAAAAAGATTTGACAACTTAACGAAAAGTTGTCAAATCATAAAATTAATCTATTTGAAGAAAATTGTTTTTTTTAGTAAAGCAAAGTCCAACCACTTGCCCAATTTGAAGCACCAAAAGCACCTTTGTAAGTTACTGTTTCAAAGAATGTTGAAGGATAAGAAGCCATATTTCCGGTTTGAGCGGTTGTAGGCACAGGGTTAGTTGCTGATACACCTGGGTCGGTTGGAAGAATAGAGTTTCCGGCAGTTGCAAAATAATCGGCAAAAGCAGTTTTTAAAGCTGATGGAACAGAGTATAAATTATCTCCATTAGCATCTTTAGGAACACTTATTGTGAAAAGTTTGTCGGCAGTAGTTGAAACGGCTACCACATTGTAAAATACGTTGTTTTTAATTTTCAAATTACCGTCTTGAAACATTTTGTAAGTTGATTGAACCAAAGCAGCATTTGCATCTTGTAAATATTCAATATCAATACCTTTCAATTGGTTTACGAAAATAGAATTGGCATAAGTACCGCCGGCATTTTCTCTAAAAGTGATAACTTTTTTAAGAGCATTTCCAATGTAAGTAACGTTGTAAATTTCGGGCATCGAATAAGGAGTTCCTGTTTGGTTGTCGCTCGGACCGCCATCGTGTTCGCCGCAACGGTCGCTATCATCGCCTTGAACAGTGAGCCAGAATTGACCTTTGCCGTGGAAACCTTCATCGTAGTCGTAAGAATCGTCGCCGCAGTAAGCTACCACTATGTTTTTCAATTGTGGACAACCACCGAAAAATTCAACGCCATCGTCTTGATTTGAAATCACTTCCAGATATTCAATAACAGTTCCTGAACCTACAGCACCCAAAGTTAAACCGTTGATTTCGTTACCTTCACCAATATCAGTACCGCCGTGGCGAATAGACACATATTTTATAGTACCAGAATTGTCGGCATCGTTTGTTCCACCAAACAAACCGCGAGTTTCGCTGGTTGGAATACCTTCAATGGCTTTTTCAGAAGTACTGTTGTTGGTAGTGGCTTTTCCGAGAATAATTAATCCGCCCCAAAGTCCTTTAGCCATTTTATCAACGCCTGTACCTTCGTAATTATCGGCTTCTCCGGTAAGAACAATCGGTTTAGCAGCAGTACCTACGGCATTAATTTTACCGCCTCTGGCTACAATCAAAGCACTTGCATTTTCAGCAGTACCCGATTTACCTTTAATTAGAGTGCCGGCTTCGATAGTCAAAGTTTGTCCGTCATTTACGTAAACAAAACCTTCCAAAATCCATGTTTTGTTGGCTGTTAAAGTGGTTGTTCCTGTTCCTTCACCTTTGTCGATAATAGTAACGGTTCCGTTGCCATTGTCTTGATATACAGTAGCATTTTTATTCACTACTACTTCTTCTTCGCAAGAAGTAAACATTGCAACACCTGCAAACATTAGTAAACTTAAAAATAAGAATTTTAATTTCATTTTTTTATTGTTTTAGTTATTAAAAAAAATAATTTTTTATACAAGTTATAATTATTTTTAATTAAATTTTGAATGCACAAAGCAATATGGATTTGGAGTGGTAACAAAAAATTCAGAGCTAAGTAATTTTTAAACAAATGTTAAGTTAATATAAAGTAAGCTCTCAAAAGAAAAACTTATAAATTATAAAATATTGATTTTCAAATTTTTACAAAATTTAAAAATGCGTAATTTTTATTTAACATTAAAGGAATGTTAATCGAAAGAGGGAAATAAACTTTATTTTTTTAGAAAAAAGATTTAATTTGTACAAAAAAAAATGGAATAATTAGCTGTTTTTTATAAAAATGTTATGTTTGTTTATTCCATTTGACAGTAAAATATTTTATTTTTTACAAAAAAATATTATTTTTCAATATTTTTTTTATCTTTGAAAAAAAAATTTAAGCCTTAATTAGTATGAAAAAAGCATTGTCATTATCAAAAAAAATTTGGTTACGGCTTTCCTATTTGGGTAGTAACGAAAAAATGAGTTTATCGGAACAAAAAAGAGTGCTGCTAATGAATCAATTAACAATTATTCTTTTTATAATCATCGAATCAATGCAAATCATTTCCGATATTTATTATTTACAAATCACTTTTGCTTCGCATTTTTCAATTTTTTTAATCCTAACTACTTTGTATTCAAATTATAAAGGAGCTTATTTAAGTTCGGGAGTACTGCTATCGATTTTAACACCTTTTTTTATGACATTATTTAGTGTTATTTCTAAAGCAACTCCTGAAAACATCGTTCCTTTGCATACTTATGTGTTTCCGCGCCTTATATTGCTTTCTTCTATCACTTTACCCATAATTTTAATTGAAAAAAAGCACAAAATAGCTTTTTACTCGAGCATTTTGTTTGTCCTGTCGTGCATTTTTCTTCTTCCTGTATTAGAAGATTTATATAAAGTCGGCATCCTTGATGTAAACCTTGAGTTAAAATCATTTCGCATGTTAAATATTTTTACCATTTTTCCATTAGCAATTATTTTGTTCGGAATGATGTTTTTAAATAATATCAATGAAAAATACGAAGAAAAAATATTGACTTTTATAAAACAATTGGAACAAACCAACGACAACATTAACGACAGCATCACTTATGCAAGTCGCATACAATCAGCCGTTTTGCCCAATTTAAACGTTTTAGAACCGTATGAAAATTTTATACTTTATCTGCCCAGACATATAGTAAGTGGCGATTTTTATTGGATAAAAAAGAAAAATGAAAAAATAATAATTGTAGCCGCCGATTGCACCGGTCACGGCGTTCCGGGCGCATTTGTAAGCATGTTGGGCATTTCAATTTTAAACGAAATCTTTGCCAAATTTGAAAATCAAACTTCCGCCGAAATACTGGAAGATTTAAGAACAAATGTAAAAAAATCGCTCAATCAAAATAACCAAAATACTTCTACAAAAGACGGTATGGATTTGGCACTTTGCATCATCGATACCCAAACAGGTATAATTCAATTTTCAGGAGCGAATAATCCATTATTATTAGCTCGAAATCAGGAAATTATAACTTACAAACCGGTTAAAAATCCCATCGGAATTTATCCCAAAGAAAAACCTTTCGTTTCAGAAAATATAACTTCACAAAAAAATGATGTAATTTACATATTTTCAGATGGTTACATAGACCAATTTGGTGGCGAAAAAGGCGATAAATACAAAATGCAGCGTTTTAAAGATTTTCTAATTTCCATTTCTTCAAAACCAATGGAAGAACAAAAAGTTTTATTGGAAAATGAATTTAAAAAATGGAAAAATAACCGAGAACAAATAGACGATGTGTTAATTATGGGAATAAAATTATAAATATACTTCAATATTTTCAGTTTTTTTTCGTTTTTATATAAAGTTTTGATTACTTTCGTATCATTTCTTTTTAAGATAAAATCTCTTTTAAAATCATATAAATAACTTATTAACAAATATTTACATTTTTATAAACCAAATTAATAAGAATACTAAAATATGAAAATTGTGTTCAAATTTATTATAAACTTATTTTTTATTAGCATTTTTATACTAAATTCAAAGGCACAAAATAATTATTTGATAAATAATTTTTCGAAAGAAATTTACAAAGCCGGAAATCAAAATTGGGCTGTTGATATTGATAATCAAGGAATTGTTTATGTTGCTAACAACAAAGGATTGTTAGTATTTGATGGAACACAATGGCAATTGTTTGAATTACCGGGAAAAACATTGCTCAGGTCGGTAGCCGTTTTCGGAAATAAAATTTTTACCGGTTCGTATCAAGAATTCGGTTACTGGAGCAAGACCGAAAATAATTTGTATAAATACCATTCAGTTAGTAATTTACTAAATAATTTTCAATACAATAACGACGAAATCTGGCGCATAGCATCTATAAATAATAAGGTATATTTTCAAAGTTTTGGAGCCATTTTTGAATACGATTACAAAACAGTTCGTGCCATACCCTTGCCGGGTCCGATTATGTTTTTGCTTAAAGCAAAAAATCGTTTGTTTGTACAAGAAATAGGCAAACATTTGTACGAACTCAAAAATTCGAGATTAGAATTGGTAAAAGGAAGCCAAATATTTAAAAATAAGGAAGTTAACCTGTGTATTGAAGGCTTAGGCGATACCTTAATTTTCGGTACCACTTCAGGCGAATTATATACTTACGTAGAAAATAATTTTGTTCAAAAACACACCCAAATAGATGCTCAATTAGCTGAATCTAAATTAAATAACGGTATCAGACTGAATGATAAAATTGTTTTAGGAACAATTTTGGACGGAATTTTTGTTTTAAACATGCAAGGCAAATTAGTTTCTCATATTTCCACCGAAAATAGATTGCAAAACAACACGATTTTAGCACTAAAACCCAATAAAATGGGCAATTTGTGGGTTGCCCTCGATAAAGGAATTGATTTTATTTCGTTTGATGTTCCAATTGCTACATACATTGATTCTGAGACACATAACAGTGCCGTTTATACCGCAGCCATGAATGCCAACAATTTATATGTTGGTACGAATCATGGCATCTATCATTATGAATATCAATCCGATGGACGATTTATCAAAAAAGGACTTATTCATGGTTCGCAAGGGCAAGTTTGGTTTTTGAAATGGATAGACAATCGCCTTTATGTTGGTTTAAATGATGGCACTTATGTACTGGAAAACAATCAATTAACACAAATAAGTGAAATAACGGGCGGTTACAATCTTCAAAAATTTTTGCATCAAAGCAGCGAATTTTTAATCCAAAGTACATACAGTTCTTTGGTAATTTATAAAAAAGAACAAAACAATTGGATTTTTAGAAATCGATTAGAAGGTTTTAGCGCGCCTTCGCCACTTTTAGAAATGGATTTTCGTGGAAATATTTGGCTACAACACTCAATCAAAGGTGTTTATAAGCTTCAATATTCGCAAGATTTGCAAAAAATAATTGACGTACAGCCTTTTTTCGACAAAAGTGATAAAAAAATAAATTGTACACAAGTAACTAAGATAAATAATTATATCGTTTTTTGCACCGGCGACCAGCTTTACACATGGGACGATTTGAACAAAACGATTATTCCTTACGAAAAATTAAATCAGCAATTGCATGGTTTTGAACATTCTACACGAATTGTACCGCATAAAAACAATCAATATTGGTTTTTTAATAAAAATGAAATTGGGCTTTTTGAGATAGAATATGAAAAAGTACATTTAATTTACCGATTTATGCTCGATAAATACAAGTTTTCGCTGGTAGAAAATTATGAAAATATCGTTTCGCTCAATGAAAATCTTTCGCTGCTTTGCTTAGACAATGGATTTGCTATTTTGAATTATAAATTATTGAATTTAAAGAATTTAGATAATTTTAAACCTCAAATTCTAAGACTTGTAGCCAGCAATGAAAATGGCAAAAAACTTTTTTATAAAATAAAAAATAAAACAGAATTGGTTTTAAAAAATAAATGCAATAATTTTCAAATTTCATTTTTATCGCAAAATGCCATTGGCTCCTCTGGCTTGTATCAATATAAATTAGAAGGCATTGATAATGAATGGAGTGCGTGGAGTACTTCCAATTTAGTCCATTACACTCGTTTACCGGCAGGCAACTATATTTTTAAAGTTAAAGGGCTAAATAACAATGGCTTAATCTCCGAAACAGCTACCATTAGCATCTACATCAAGCCGGCTTGGTATGCGTCTTTTATTGCCATTTTCATTTATATTTTATTGATAATTAGTCTTTTAATCTTAGGTCGCTCTCTTTTGAAACGCAGATGGCAAAAACACCATCAGCGTACACTCGAAGAGCAGCAAGCCAAATTAAAATATGAAAAAGAACAGGCAGAACAGAGCTTGATTTTGCTTCAAAACGAAAAACTACAAGCAGAAGTGAATCACAAAAACAACCAATTGGCAAGTTCTACCATGTCGATAATATCAAAAAATGAGCTACTTACAGAAATAAAATCGGAATTAGAAAAGTTTAAAGATGAATTGGGCTATCGGCTGCCAAAAAAGTATTATGGTAAAATAATTCACCTCATAGACCAAAATATTTCAAGCGAAAGTGATTGGAAATCATTTGAAACTCTCTTTGACCAAGCTCACGAAAACTTTTTTAAGCGTTTGAAAACTACTTATCCCGATTTAACTCCGGGCGATTTGAAACTTTGCGCCTATTTGCGTATGAATTTGAGTACCAAAGAAATCGTTCAACTGCTCAATATTTCGGTTCGCGGTGTTGAAGTGCATCGTTACCGACTTAGAAAGCGACTAAATCTCGATTCCAATCAAAATTTAGTAGTATTTATGATGAATTTTTGATAAAAAATAAAAAATCGGTTTAAAGTTTAAAATAAGTTGTTTTTTAATCCTTTCTTACTCCATTTTAATCAAAATACGCAATTTTTCGCTATTATTATCAAAAATTTTCATTTTAAATTTTCAACAAAAATTTATAAAATAAAAAAATAAACAGGTAAAATCAATTCCTTTATAAACTTTAAAAAAAGTTACAATAACTCATTGATTAAAAAACCATTTTTCAATAAATTTTCCGATTTTACAATGGCTGTTAATTGCACATCGGGTAAAAAATTTAACCTTTTGTTGGCTTGTAAAATGCTGATATTGTGGGTTTTCATATATTTTGCTACCTCGGCAGCTTTATGATAACCAATGTAGGGCGAAAGTGCCGTAGTTAATGTGGGGCTTGAAAATAATTTCGATTCGGCAAGCTCTTTTTTAACAATCAAACCATTAAATAAATTCTCTTTAAGTGTTGTATTACAAGCTATTAACAGATTTAAACTTTCCAAAAGGGCATTTCCAATGGAAGGCAAATAGGCATTCAAATCCAAACAACCCATTCCACTTAAACTACTGATTAACATATCATTAGCATAAATTTTATGAACAGCCGAAATAACAAATTCCACAATGACCGGATTCACTTTTCCGGGCATAATCGAACTACCGGTTTGTTTTTGTGGAATTTCTACTTCATTGTTTATCAATAGATTAGAAGATAAAAGACGAATATCGGAAACTATTTTTTCTAAATTTACAGCATGAGCTTTTAAAATGGCGTGAACTTCAACAAAACTATCAGTATTTGCAGTAGCATCGGCTAAATTTTCGCTTCGCGTTAATGGCAATTTGCTGATATTTTGCAGAGTGTTAGACACTTCCATAACAAAAAAACGTGGTATTCCCAACGAACTTCCCGTGGCACCGCCGCCCAAATTAATTACTTTTATTCGCTCAAAAGCTTTAGAAACACGCCACCAATCGCGCGAAAGTGCTTCATTATAAGTTGAAAACAAAACTCCATACGATGAAGGCAAGGCTTCCTGCATCTGCGTATATGCCAAACGCAAGTAATTACGATGCTGTTTTTCCAATTTTTCAATATCGAAGCGCAATTCGTTAATTTTCTCCTCCAAAGTTATAAGTAATTGAATACTTGCAAGTTTCAATGATGTAGGAATAACATCGTTTGTGCTTTGATAAATATTGGCAGTTTCGATGGGGTCAATAATTTCGTAATTTCCAAGCTTCTCACCTAAATATTTGAGAGCCAAGTTAGTAAGAATTTCATTTACATTCATATTGATACTCGTTCCTGCTCCACCTTGCGTAGCTGGCACTATAAAGTGTTCAAAATAAGCACCTTCCGAAACCAATTCAGCAGCATGTATCAGCGAATTAAGTTGCTCATCGGTGAGTAATTTAAGAACAGAAAAATCATCGCCATATTTTGCTAAAATAGCTTTTTTAAACTTTCGATAAGTCAAATAACAAGCTAATTTTACCTTACCCAAAGCTTTATACCAATGAATAGAAAAATGGTCAAAAGCCGGAAAATTTTGCTTGGCACGTAATGAATGAATGCCGTAAAAAGCATCAAGCGGAATTTTTAAAACTCCTAAAAAATCTTTTTCTTCTCTGAAATTCATTAATTTACGATTTTATTTTGGTTACTAAAATTTTTCAAATGTACTGCATATTTTTTTTGAAAAAAAATGAAAACCTGATTGTATAACATATTTTTTAAATTTTATGTAAATAAATTTTCTTTACTTTTGTAAAAAAAATAAAAACAATATTTTTAATTTTTTCAAAAAAAAATCATCATAAAAAATAATTATAGAAAAATATTAATTTCAATAGCATGAAAGATACTCAAATATTCGATTTAATTGCAAAAGAAAAAGAACGCCAAACCAAAGGAGTTGAGCTAATAGCTTCGGAAAACTTTGTTAGTGAGGAAGTTATGCAGGCAATGGGTTCTGTTTTAACTAACAAATATGCCGAAGGCTATCCGGGAAAACGTTATTACGGTGGTTGTGAGGTAGTTGACCAAACTGAGCAAATTGCAATCGACCGTTTAAAAGCACTTTTTGGAGCGGAATATGCTAATGTTCAGCCACATTCGGGAGCGCAAGCCAATATGGCAGTTTTAATGTCGATACTTGAACCCGGAGATAGTTTTTTAGGATTGAACCTTTCTCATGGAGGACATTTAAGTCATGGCTCGCCGGTTAATTCATCAGGAATACTCTATAAACCAATTGCTTACGGTGTTAAAGAAGAAACCGGAATGGTGGACTACGACATGATGGAAAAATTAGCTTTAGAGCATAAACCCAAGTTAATTATTGGTGGAGCATCAGCCTATTCGCGCGATTGGGATTACGCACGTATGCGTGAGATTGCTGATAAAATTGGAGCTTTATTGATGTTTGATATTGCACACCCAGCCGGTCTGATTGCTAAAGGTTTATTAAATAATCCGGTAAAATATTGCCACATTCTTACTTCTACAACTCATAAAACTTTGCGCGGACCGCGAGGCGGAATAATTATGATGGGCAAAGATTTTGAAAACCCAATGGGCATAAAAACGCCCAAAGGAGAATTGAAAATGATGTCTGCAATGTTCGATTCAGCAGTATTTCCGGGCATTCAAGGCGGACCGCTTGAGCATGTGATAGCTGCCAAAGCCGTTGCCTTTGGCGAAGCATTGAGCGATGATTTTAAAGTGTATCAACAACAGGTTATCAAAAACGCACAAGCTATGGCTAAAGCCTTTACTGACAGGGGTTACAAAGTAATTTCAGGTGGTACCGACAATCATTCCATGCTCATTGATTTACGAACCAAAGTTCCAAACATTACAGGCAAAGTAGTTGAAAATACGCTTGTTAAAGCCGATATTACTATAAATAAAAACATGGTTCCATTCGATTCACGTTCGCCATTTCAAACTTCGGGAATTAGAGTGGGAACGCCTGCAATTACAACGCGTGGCGTAAAAGAAGATACAATTATTGAAATAGTAGATTTGATTGACCAAATCATTTCGGATATTGAAAATGAAAATTTAATACATGTTGTAAAAAAACAGATAAATACGCTGATGGAAAATCGACCACTGTTTACTTGGTAAATTTTTTTGTAAAAAAAGCCTCAAAAATATGAGGCTTTTTTATTTTAAATTTAAAAATAAATTACTCTTTTTTTAGATGTTCATCTAAAAATAATAATATTTCATTATAGGCTTTAATTTCATTTTCTTTCTTTTTAAAACCATGTCCTTCGTCTTCAAAAACGATATATTTTACCGGAATATTATTTTTCTTAGCAGCTTCAACAATTTCGTCTGATTCAACTTTTAAAACACGCGGGTCGTTTGCACCTTGAAGCACCATAAATGGTTTTTT
>DYNA01000003.1:0-38586 GCA_020721325.1 Paludibacter propionicigenes | reverse complement strand
TTCCGATTTAGAAACGTTCACCGAGGTAATATTTCCGGAACTGAATTTAGGAAACATAATTTCCTTATTTGTTTGATTATCAAATACTTTAATAACAGTTTTAGCCTCTTTATTAATTCCGACGATAAAATATTTTTCATTATAAGAATAATAGGCATACATTAAATCCCAATTTTCTTTATAAACTTCACTCACTTCCTTATTTTCAATACTATACTTTTTCAAATAAGTAAACTCGCAATTTTCATCGGTTAAAAAGAACAAGTTCTTTTCATTTAAGCTAAACTGAGAGGGAATATTTTTTACCTCACCCTCTTCGTTAGTAATTAATGTAAGTTCTTTATTATCAGTATTATAAAGATATATATCAATATTGTCGTTAGTAATAATTTTTAAAAAAGCTAAATATTTTCCAGTCGGAGAAATGGCTCCCAATTCTAAACCTTCGTTATTCTCAAAGATAAGCTCTGATTTAAAGTTAGTTACGTCCATTTTGTAAACATCTTGAAATTGCGGATTTCGTTTAGTCGATGTATAATAAAAACTTTTCCCGTCTCTGCTCCAGTCTTTAAATTCGGCTCTTTCGGTAGAATCGGGAGTTAAATCGGTTATTTTGCCATCGGTTGCGCGTAGGAGCAAATGAAATATTTCATTTCCTTGATTATCAGCTTTTAACAAAATCCTCTGGTCGTTAGGAAAATAGCTGATAGCATAAGTAGCTTGCACTTTGGAATGCGTTAATTGAGTTTGAATTTTTGCTTTTAAATCAATCTCAAACGCATTATAAATACCGGATTTATTACTCGATATCAAAATTTTAGTTTCATCGGTATTGAATGAGCTTCCAAAAATATTTACACTATTCATAAATTGCTCGATAGTGTACTGTTTAATCTGATTATCAGTGGTTTGCATATCGCACGATAAAATGATACTAAAAAAGAAAATTATTAAAACATTTTTTGTCATACCTTTCAATATTTTATTGATTTTAAGGTTTATAGGGGTTTTAAAAAAGCATTTGGTTCATTATTGAATTTTTCAAAAATAATAAAAATTATAGAAATAAAAAAAATAAAATAAAATATTACAAAAAAAAAAATTATCCGCTAAAAATCAAAAAAAATAATTATTTTTGTTTAAAATCATATTCACAATTTTTCTTAAAATTCTGTTTGGAAAAAAAAGCAATTTGCATGAAAACAAATAATTATATTAGAATTGTTGTAACAGACTCAGGTTTAGGCGGTTTATCAGTAGTTGAAGATATTTTGAAAAAAGCGAAAGTTATAAAAAAATATAGTCACATTGATTTAATTTTTGCTGATGCTTTATTTGATATTAATTCTGGTTATAATAAATTGAAAAACAAGAGCTTAAAAATTGAAATTTTCAATAAAGCACTTTTCGGAATGGAAAAAAATTTTAAGCCTGATATTATTTTAATAGCCTGCAATACACTATCGGTTTTGTATCACGAAACAGAATTTTCAAAAAAAATAAATTTTCCGGTAATTGAAATCGTCGATTTTGGAGTTCAAGAAATGTATGATTTTTTAATTAAAAACCCTGATAATAAAGTAATTATATTTGCCACCGAAACAACGATTTCATCTAATTTGCACAAACAAAAGTTAATTCAAAAAGGAATAAAAAGTGAACAAGTTTATAATAAAGCTTGCCCAAATTTACAATCGATTATTGAAAAAAATCCTTATGGGAAAGAATCTAACGATGCGATTGATAAATATATATCAGAAATTTTAAATGAAATAGTGGATAAAAATAATTTATCAATTAGTCTAAATTGCACTCATTTTGGCTATTCTATGCCTTTATGGGAAAAAAATTTTTCAGAAAAAAAAATCAAACTAAATGGTATTTTTAATCCAAATAATAAAATGTCGGAAGTTATATTTTCAAAATCCATTGAAAATAAGCATTATACAACAGTTAATTTAAGAGTAGTTTCAAAAGTAAAAATGGAAAAAACCAATCAAATGGCTATGTATGAATTATTTAAGAAAGAAACTCCCGAATTAGCTTATGCTATAAAAAATTATGAATTGATAGCTGATTTATTTTAACGTAAAAAATAATATTTTCAAAAAAAATGATAACCGTTTACACTAAAAACAAAAAAGCAATACAAATAGACGAAAACCTTGAAATTCAACGAGGTGGAGAAGGAGCTATTATAAAATTTGATAACAACAAAGTAGTTAAAATTTACCACAAAGGAATAAATGGTATAACAGAAGAAGTTTTTTGGTATTTAAAAAAGTTGCCTTCTCAAATTTTTGTCATACCTGAAGAATTATTTTATTCCGCTGATAATAAAATAGTTGGGTTTTCAATGGAATATCTTTCGAGCGATTATTTGCCAATTTCCAATTTATTTAACAAAAATTTCTGCGACAAATTCAATTTAACGCTCGATTTTAAACTAAAAATAGCCCGACAACTGGTTGAATCTATTAAAATAGCTCATAATGAGAATATTGTAATTGGCGATTTCAATCAATTTAACATTCTTTTCAATCTCAACGGAACTTTAAAATGTATTGATACCGATTCGTACCAAATTCCAAATGTTCCACATTCAGGACGTTTGCTCGAAGAAATCCGAGATTATTTGTATCAAGGTATAGTTTCTGTACAGAGCGATTATTTTGCTTTGGCAGTACAAGTGTTTTACCTGTTTACTTTTGCACACCCATACAAAGGAATTTCAGCAACAATAAAAAAAATGCAAGATAGAATGATTTTAAAAATACCAATTTTTGCTACCGATATAATTAAACCCAAAGTTTATACTCCAATTATTTGGAAAAATTTACAAAATCTATTTGAACGAATTTTTGTTTTTGGAGAAAGGTTTCTACTAAATTTGAATGACAATTTTCAAGTTCAAACTGTTAAAAAACAAATAGTTAACATTTTAAACGATGCAAATTTATTTATTAAGCAATTTTTAAATCATACCGAAATAATTGATATTGAATTTATTAGCAACAAGGGCTATGCAGAAACCACTGAAAATTTTATTCTTTTTAGTGCCAACGAGAAAGGACAATTACATGATTTTTGTACATTAAAAAAAATAGACTTTGAAAATATATTTTTATCAGAAAATTACTTTTTTGCAAAAAAAGATAAAAAATTATATAAAATTGAAAGAAATAATACTGCTTTAGAAATAATAAACTTTGAATTTCCAGAATATGAAAAGTCAATTCAATATGGAAATACTCTGCTAAGCATAGGAAGCAATCAGATGTACACAATTGAACTTAATTCATTGTATAACAATAATTTAAAAGTTAAACGAACTGAAATTTTTAGCGAAAATATTTTCTCAATTCCTAATTTTATTCAAAATACCGGTGGTACTTATCGCTTATTTTACGATACCGGTTCTAATTTAGCTAATGTTAAAATGCCAATCATTCCAAAAAAAATAAAGCAATCTGGTAAAATTGGAGTTGTACAATACATTGAAAATAAACAAGTTATCAATAAATATTTTCAGATAAACGGTTTACAATTTGAATTAATTGACCATATTGAATTATCTGATTTTGTGCATTTTGCATTTCAAAAAAGCAACCATTTGGGTTTTATTTATGAAGCTGCCGACAATGAAATATTGATAAGACGATTGCCCGATTTTGAAATTATTTCAACAATTAAG
Source organism: Paludibacter propionicigenes (assembly GCA_020721325.1). Taxonomy (GTDB): domain Bacteria; phylum Bacteroidota; class Bacteroidia; order Bacteroidales; family JAIFNL01; genus JAIFNL01. The sequence continues at coordinate 34,892 of DYNA01000003.1, read as the reverse complement.
TCTGAATTGGTTTCAATGCACTCTAAATTGTACCATACTTCAAGTGGAATTGTCTGTTTGAGTGAAAACAATCTATTTTTATTGAATAAAAAGTAATTTTTTTTAATTTTCGGTGTTAAATATGAAACTTACGCGCAAATTTTCATCAAAATTTCCAATTAATAACGGATTTTGATTATTTGCGGTATAGTTTTTCACTTTATACTCTACATAATTAAAAAGTTCAGTGATGTTTATACAATTGTCGCTGTTTAAATTAGCATTTCCATTTAATCCTTCAAGCAAAAAATAGCTAAAAATACCTTGATTCAAATTTCTATAACCCAGAGCTTGTTCTTCGGCTTTAGAAGAAAGTAAAAAGGCAAAATTTTTGCTTTCTGAATATTTTTCGACTTGTTTTTTTGTAAAATAATTAGCATCTGATAAACTACCTGAATAACAAGCATCTATAAAGCAAATCTTATGTTTAGCTTTACTTTTTTCAATGGCATGTATTAAAATTTCATAACTTAAATTTTTATTAAAATCGTTTGCATTGTAAGGCACTAAACCTTCGTTTTCGCCATGACCCGAAAAATAGAATATAACTATGTCGCTATCAGTGGCTTGCGAAAAAGTTTCATCAATAGCACGCAGAATGGATTTATCGTCGGCTTGATGATTTGTTAATACCTTGATTTTCTGTTCATTCAATGCTCCACCTTGAGGACTTTTATAAAATCCGTAAATACGAAGTGCATCGTTGCCGGAGTATTTTGAAGGCTGGCGATACTGATATTCCGTAATACCAACTATTACAACCCAAGTATTTGAATTATAATCATTTGCAATTTTTTTTTCGGTTTGAACATTTATTTTCTGTGGAATATTTTGAGAATTGGTAAAAAATAAAAATTTTTGATTTGGGCTTAATTTCAGCGATTTAAGTTCATCAAAATAGGGCGAATGATATGTGAAAATAGTTTCATGCGAAATTAAATCGGTAGTTTTTATAGTACCATCGTCGGAGGCAGTAAATAAATATCTATCGTCGGAACTAAGCTGAATGGAATTGATTGCTAATTGATGGATTTCAATGGTATTCAGATGTTTAGATGAATTTATTCTCCAAATTTTCACAGTTCCGTCAGATGCAGCCGAATAAAAATTGCGAGAATCGGAAGTAAAAGCCAACGAGTTAATCAATTGATTGTCAATACTATAATTTCTATAAACTTTCAAAGAATTTTTATTCCAAATTTTGATGCTGTTATCAGAAGACGCGGTAAGAAAATACTTTAAATCGGGGCTTATAACTATCTGATTGATAGAGTTTTTGTGGGCTTCTATGGTTTCTAAACTTTTTGATTTGTTCGTTTTCCAATATTGAAGAGTTCCATTAACATCGCCGGAAATAAAATTTTCAGAATTATCAAAAAATACAATACTTTTAACTTCGGCATTGTGTCCTTTAAAAGTTCTAATTTCTTTTTGTTGCAAAATATCCCATAATTTAATGCTTCCGTCTTTAGAACCTGAAAGAAGATATTGAGTGTTCTGGCTGATAGCCAAGCAGGTAACTCCTTGTTCGTGTCCTTTCAATGTGCAGATACGTTTTCCATCGTTGGCATTCCACAGACGAATGGTTTTGTCGTCTGAAGCTGTAATTAGTATTTCTCCATCGTTGCTAATTTCGATGCAATTAATTGATTTTAAATGACCTTTGAATGCAGTACTGTTTTGAGCAAAATTTATTTGGTTTAAGCCAAAAAAAAGAAATACAATTGAAAATAGATATTTTTTTTTCATAAAACAATGAAATTAAGAATATTAATTATAAATCATTGGCAAAAGAAATTTTGAAAGAAAATAAAAAAATAAAATAGTAAAATAAAGTAATTTTTTATTAAGTTTTTATAATTATTTATTACTTTATTGAATTTTTCTATTCTTTAAATAAGACAAAAAAAGCATTTAAAAGTTAAAATTCAATATTTTAAAAAAAAAGTAATCGCTTATTTTATTCTGTCAAATCTTTCACATTGGGCTTTTATTATAAAATTTCAAAAATTAGACCAAATAAAAATTTTCCGGCAAATTATAGTCTTTTTTTTACTAAAAAATATATTGAAAATGGATTGAATAGTTGGAATTGATTTTTTTTATACGATTTTTATTTTTTTTAGAAATGTTATATATTGATTTTCAATATTTTAATAAAATAAAATAAAAAAATTCTTTCTTTCTAAAAAAAACTTAATTAATTTCATATAAAAATTTTGAAAAAAATGAATAATTTACTATATTTACATTTTTAAAATTAATTTTTAAATAAATATGTAATTCATATCATTTAAAAAATTTGAAAACTTGCAAATAATTGATTAACAAAAATTAAGCAGTTTTTGTAAGGTGTTTTATAATTTTGTATTTCAATGAATTAAAAAAAAGATTTATGAATTATAAAATAAAAAAAGAACAGAAAAATCTTTTTTTTTTTTTACGAAAGTAAGAAATTTTTTATTATAGAAAAATAAAAGAATTAAACTCAAAGCAACTAATTTAATGAAAGTTTTTCTTGGAGGTACAGTTGCCGGTTCTACTTGGCGCGATGAAATGATGCCAAAACTGGAAGTTGATTATTTTAATCCGGTGGTTGCAGAATGGACGCCCGCCGACCAAGAGCGCGAAATCTACGAGCGTGAGCATTGTGAATTTTGCCTTTATGTAATTTCGCCTAAAATGATTGGTTGGTATTCGATAGCCGAAGTAGTGGACGATTCGTACAAAAAACCCGACAGAACTATTTTTTGTTATTTGCCCAAAGATGACGACAAAGAATTTTCAAAAGCTCAAATTATTGAATTAGAAGAAATTGGCAGGATAGTAACGGCAAATGGGGCAATTAAAAAAAATACTTTAGAAGAAGTAATCCAGTTTTTAAATTCGGCAAACAAGCGTCAAAATAGTTTGTTTTATGATGAGAGTGTCATCAACGATGTTTTCATTTCTTATGGCAGGCGGCACAGTTTGCATTTTGCAACCAAATTGCATAACCGCTTGGTTGATAGAGGTTATAAGGTTTGGTTCGACCAAAATGATATTCCGTTAGGTGTTGATTTTCAGCAACAAATAGACGATGGCATTCGCAGGGCAAATGATTTTGTTTTTATAATTTCTCCACACTCGGTAAAATCGATTTATTGTTTGAAAGAAGTGGTTTTGGCTTTGAAATACAACAAGCGGATTATTCCAATTTTGCATGTTGAACCGAAGGATTGCTGGAATGAGATGCATCCGGAGATTGAAAAATTAAATTGGATTTATTTTAGAGAGCAAGAAGATTTTAATGTTGCGCTATCGGAATGGCTGCAATTGGATAATTTTGACAAAGCTTTTGAGGGTTTAACCAACTTGATAGATGAGCAAAAGGATTATATTCAGCAACATACACTTATTTTAGACAAAGCCCTTCGTTGGGAATCGGCGCAGAAAAGAACCAATTATTTATTGGTAGGAACCGAGCGAAAAATAGCAGAACAATGGCTTTTGAAAAAAACTTTTAAAAATAAAAAAGGTATTGAAATTCAACAGCCTGCTTTTCCAACGAATTTACATGCCGAATACATTTGCGAATCGCGAAAAAATGCCGAAAATTTAATGACCGATGTGTTTTTTTCGTATGAAAAAAGCGATTTGGAGGTGAAAGAAAAAATTCAGAATTTGCTGCATTTGAATTATTTTACTACTTGGAGCGACCACATTGACATGAAACATGGTCAAAGTTTTGAAAAAGTGGTTGAAAAAGGTATAGAAGAAGCTACTTATTTTGTTTTTCTCATCTCACAAGCTTCTTTGCTTTCGCAATATTGTATTACAGAGTTACAACATGCCGTAAAACTTAAAAAGAGAATTGTTTCGGTTCTTTTGGAGCAATTAGATGTAAACCTTTTGCCAGCGAGCTTGCGCCGAATAGAATACATTGAATTTATCGACCGCAGAGAAAAAGTATCCATTGATATTCAATCGCATGCAGACGTGGAAGCCGATGTTAATTCTCGCAAAGAAAAATCGCCTTTTCAAAAGGGAATTGATTCGATAATTATGGTTTTAAGCGACCAACGTGCTTATTTTGAGCAACATAAAATTTATTTGGTTCAAGCTCTAAAATGGGAACGCCAAAAGCGAAATCCGAGTATTTTATTGCGCGGTCATAATTTAGAAGCGGCGCGGGCTTGGCTCAAAATTGGTTTGACAAAGCGCACGAAACCCTCGAAAATTCACCGCGACTACATTGGCGAAAGCGAAGCAAAATCGGGAATGTTGCGTTCGGAAGTTTTCATTTCGTATTCGCGCGTGGACAGCGATTTTGCGCGTAGATTGAACGACGATTTGCAAATGTCGGGTAAAACAACTTGGTTTGACCAAGAAAGTATTGCTTCGAGTACCAATTTTCAAAAAGAAATTTTTAAAGGAATTGAAATATCGGATAACTTTTTATTTATTATTTCACCTGATTCCATCGATTCACCTTATTGCAAAGGGGAAGTAGAGCATGCGCGAATGAATAATAAGCGAATTATCACTATTTTACTCAGCAAAACTGACCTTAAAAAAATACCGGAGGCTTTGGCTAAAGTTCAATGGATTGATTTTGAAAAAACAGATTATCATTCGGCTTATAGTGAGCTACTTAGAACCATCGATACCGACCGCGATTACGTTCAAAAGCATACGCGCTACTCGCAGGAAGCTCTTTTGTGGGAATCGAACAATCGAGAAGAGGGTAATCTACTGAGAGGCAAAGAGTTACTACTTGCCGAATCGTGGCTCAATGAAAGTACGGCGGACAAGAAAAATCCGAAAGTTCCTGCTCCAACCGAATTACAAATTGAATACATCACGGCGGGTAAAAAAGCCCAATTGGCTGCCGAAACCAAAGAAAAAGAACAGCAAAGACGACTGATTTTCTTGGAACGACAAAAGACCGAAGCCGCCGAAAAAGCCGCTCAACGCCAACGAATTTCGCTAATTTTTGTAACTTTGGCGTCCATTTTTGCTCTTGCTTTTGGCATTTACGGCATCTCACAGCGCAATAATGCCAACAATACGCTCAAAAAGCTTGAAAATGAACAATATACAAAATATCTAAATTTAGCTGAAGAATTTTACGAGCAAGAGTCTTATTCTGAGGCAATTGTAAATTATAAAGATGCTTTGCGTTTTAAAAATGAAAAAAAATTGAAAGAAAAAATAAAAAAATGTGAGAATATTTTAAAACAAAAAGATGAATTTGATGCACATTTTAATAAAGGGATAGAACTTTATTTGAACGGAGATTTTATAGGTGGAATTTTGGAATTAAAAAAAGCCGAAAAACTAAACTATAAATCCAAATTTATCAGACAAACCATTAAAGACTATGCCGGAAAAGCTATTAGAGATTGTAAAAAAGCAGCTCAAAAAATGGGAGAAATCAGATTATTCAACGAACAACGCTTCTATAAAGCGAAAGCCGATACGTTGGAACGAATTTCGAAAGAATATTTTTAATTTTTTTTGTAAAAAAAATAGAAAAAAATGAAAGCAAAAAAAAGTATATTATTTTTAGTATTTATATTTTTAGTTCAACTTGCAACCGCTCAATTTACGGAAAAAGATTACAATAAATATTTTGAAAACGCCAAAAAAGAATATTTTACAGGAAATTATTTGGACGCATTTGAACAATTTGATATGATAAAAGAGCATTTTGCGCAAAGCGAAGCTCAAAAAACTGAACTTTCTGAATGGAAAGAAAAATGCCGAATTAAAATTAGGCAAGACCAAGAAGCACGCAATTTGGCTCTTGAAGAAGCCGAAAAAGCTAAAATTCAAGCTCAAGAAGCCCTTTTGCAATTGCAAAAAGCTCGCGAAAAAGAGGCAATTGCCAATGAAGCTATGTTGCTGAATTTGAAGGAGAAAGAGAAATCTTTGGCTTTGCTCAATAAAGCACTCAAACTGGCTAATAAAATGCAAACAAAAATGGAAACGGCTGTTTTTGATAAAGTTACACGCGAAATAGCTAAGCGAAAAAATATTTACAACGAATACGGACGTTTGAATTATTTGGAAATTGATAGCTTGAATTTGTCTTATACCGAAATAGTTCGTCTTCCGATAGAAGTGAGTAAATGCAAAAACTTACTGAGTATCAATTTGATAGGAACAGAAATTATTGATTGGGACGATGCTTTTTCAAAACTAAAAGAATTAAAAAATTTATCGGAAATAAAAATAAGCGTTAGCACACTCGATAGCATTCCCAAAGAATATTGGAATGCTCTGACCGGAATTAAAATTACAAAATCCATTGATAATAAAGAACTTAAAGAAGTTTTTGAGCTTACAAAACTGAACTATTTAGATTTGAGTAATTGCAAAATAGAAAATTTACCAGAAGCAATTTCAAATTTAACTCTTTTAAAATATCTCGATTTAAGCTATAATAAAATAGAAGTTTTACCTGAATCTTTTGCCAATTTAGTGAATTTAAAAACATTGAATTTGTCTAACAATCTCATTAGCAGGTTACCGATGTATTTTTCAATGCTTGCAGAATTAACACATTTAGATATTTCAGAAAATAAATTGGTTGAATTGCCCAATAATTTTGAAAATCTGTCAAAACTATTTCGGTTAAATTTAGAAAAAAACAGGATACAAAATTTACCTGAAAATTTTGGAAATTTTCAAGAATTGCGTTTTCTCAATATCAGTAAAAATCAAATTTCCACTATTCCAAATTCCCTTTCGCAACTCAACAGTTTAAGTCATTTGAATTTATCGAACAATAAAATATCCGAACTTTTCCTTGAATTTGCGCGGCTTCCAAAGCTAAGCAATTTGGATTTGAGCTACAACCATTTCGTTCATTTTCCGGAAATATTAAGCTTTTTGCCTTCGCTAACTTACTTGGATATATCTAATAATCAAATAAATAGCTTTTCAAACGAACTACGTATTTTCAACAAACTCTTGGTTTTGTACATAGACGATTTTACATTTGCACAATTTCCAAAAGCAAATTTGAAATATGAAAACTTATTGGTTGTAAAATTGCAAACCAGCAGTATCGAACATCTAAATTCATCAATTCTAAAATTAAAAAAAGCGACAAATTTAAGCTCCCTTTTAATTCATGGAAAATTTTTTAGCGATGTGTCGAAAGAATTCCTCAATTTAAAAGGATTGACTATTTTTGAACTTTCCGATTCTACTATAACCGAATTGCCGGAAATTTTGTATAAAATGAAACAGCTAAAAACCTTAAAATTAAATGCTTGTAAAAATCTTAATTTTTCAAAAACCATCGAATTGCTCAATGCAAATTTTGCTTTGGAAAATTTATATTTAGAAAATAATAATATGGAAGTTTTGCCAACTGAAATTGTTCAGCAACAAAGCCTTCTAACGTTGTATCTCGAAGGCAACAAATTAGAAACTCTTCCACAAGAAATTATAAACTTAAATAATTTGGTTTATTTGGTTCTAAAAAATAATCCAATTAATACAGAAGAACGTGAAAAAATAGCATTACTTTTGCCCAAAATTCAAATTCAATATTAAAATTTTTCAAATATGTATAGTGATAAAGGTTGGTTAGATAAATATTTAAAAAACAGAGACAAATACATAGCTGAAACTCCTAATGAACTGAAAATTAGTAGAAGTGCAGTTGATACCGATGAAATTTTGTTGTACGAAATGATACAGCCCACGGGCTTTATCTACGGACATCCATTGTATTTGCCCGAAATAAAAACTCCAAAAATTGAAGAGCTATCCAGTCAAGAGCTAATCAAGCTTTCGATGACCGAAAGTTTGCTGCTTTGCAGTAAACTCTTTGATAAATCGGAACTTAGCCAGAAACAAATGCTTGACGAAATAAAACATTTTTACAAATTTTTATTTCCCGAATTTTCAGGAAGTATTTTTTACAATTTGTTTTACAAAAAAAGTAATCAGACAAAAAAAGTAGAAAATTTTATTGAAAAACAGCTTTCGCTTCGTACTTCGTTCGATAATTTTTGGGCAAGTTTTTTTCTGAACAGTTTGTTGTTTGTGGACATAATTTATTTCTCTATCTGGCTCAGAAATAAGAACTTAAAAATAAATGCTGCGATAAAAGAAGAGCGCGAAAATGTTTTTATGATTATTTTGCAAATCATTTCGATAGCCATAAATGCCGATAATAAACTCGAAGAAAATGAAATTCAGTTTTACAATCTCATTTTGCAATCTTCTAAACTTTCTAAAGAAAATTATGAAATAGCCAAAGAATATTTACATTATCCGCCCAAATTGTCAAATATTCATTTGAACAATATATCTTCTTGGTTATTAAAGAAATACATTTTAGAAATAGCCGTTATAGCCGTTTGGGCAGACAAAGATGTAGAGGCTTATGAACTGAAATTTTTGCGCGATTTAACCCATAAATTGGGGCTTTCGCAAGAAGAATTGAACGATAGTCTAATGGCTGTAGAATCTTTTGTGCTAAACAATTGGCAACGAGTACCTTATCTGCAAGGAAAAAAAAGCTTCGAATTGGTAAGCAACCGATTTATTGGCAGTTTGAAAAAAACAATTGAAAATAACAAAAAGAAATTGGGTAAGGAGTTTAGCGAAAGCAAAGAATTGATGGCTTTGCTAACAAAATCGGTAAAAAGCGATTTAACTGCCGAAGAAAGTGAAACAATGAAAAAGCAAATTTTGGACATTTTAAAAACCATTCCTATGCTTGTAATCGTTTTATTGCCCGGAAGTTTTATTACTTTGCCGCTTCTGCTAAAAATTATTCCTAAAAATTTACTTTATCCAAGTGCATATTTAGATGAAAATGAAACAGATGTAAAAAATAAATAAATAAAAAAACCTTCAATATTTTTTTTAAAATTTGAAGGTTTTTTATTTTCTTTTTTTAAAATTTTATTTTTTTTACAAAAAAAGAAAAAAATTATCGATTTACTTCTTTCAAAATGTCTTCAATATCTTCAAAACACGAATGACAACCAGTACCTGCGCCCGTTTCATCGCTCACATCTTGAACCGTAATTAAATTTTTGCTTTTTATGGCATCAATAATTTCGCCTTTTGTAACGCCCATGCAGTTACAAATTAAATCATCTCGGTCTAAATTGTTCATTTGTACTAAAAAAATTAATCCATTTCTTCGTCTTCGTGTTTTGCCAAATTGGCATCGGGTATCAGATGAATATGAAGTCCGGTATCAATTTCGTAGTCTTCAATTTCTTCTTGCATGTCCATATCTTCTTCGTCGTAATACCAATTTACTATTATTTCTCCGCCTTCGTCTTCATAGTCTTTGAGTAAATTTAATATATCAAGCAAACAACGCGAAGAGCTTGTATTAAAATAAGTTAGCTTTATGTTAAACTTTATGGCTTCTCGTTTTTTATTGATATAGTTTTCGAGCCATTCAAGCAATGGGTTGTAAAACAATACAGTATCTTCTAAATACGACTCTCCGGCAAGCTCACATTCACCGGTTTCGGCGTTGAAATTTACGTATGGAACAAAATAAACTCCATGAGAACCTTCAACTATTAAATTTTCCATTTAAAAAAATATTTTAATGATTATTTTTTACTTATCTACTTTAACGGTTATGGCAAAAAACGAATATTTGTCGTCTATTAAAGTTACTTCAATGTCCAAAGGATTTGCCGAAGTTAGGGCTACTTGAATTAAGCCAATGTTGGCATTTCCTTTTTCGCGTTGGGGTAAATTGCGCTGAACTCGTTTATATTCTCTAAGTTGTTCTCTATCAAGCGAATTGATAAGTTCTATCTTTTCAATTATAACGATAACGTCTTCATTTTTTACTATATTGCCCGTTGAAAATGCGTAATAATCAGAGTATTCGGCTATTACCAAACTCCCAACACCTTCTTCTACGCCAAAAAGGTTTTTTTCGGCTGAATAGTGTGCGATATTTTGAGCAAGTTCTATAAAAATATTGAATATTTTTTTGCTTGCTTTCGGATTTTTACCTATGGTAAATTTTATGTAATTTCCTAAAACAGAAAGTACTTTACTTTCAAAAGGTCCTTTATACGAAATTTGGACATTTTGATTAAACAAACTGTGGTATTTGAATAAGTCAAATTTATTTGTTTCGAGTGGCTTTTTTTCCAAATGGTTTGCTTCCAATTTTCTATATTTTTATATTCAACTTTTTTATAATGCAAATATATTCTTTAATTTTTATTCAACAAAATTATTTTAAAAAAAAAGGGTTTATTTTTTTTTTTTTACAAAAATAATTCTTCATGTTATTAAAGTCTAATTCCCATAACCGTTATATCATCGCGTTGTTCTTCTTTGTCTTGGTATTGTCGCAATGCTTCTTCCAAAGCTTTCCCTTGCTGTTCGAGGTCGGAATGGCGCATTTGTGCCAAAACTTCAATAAAACGTGATGAACCGAAACGTTTACGGTCTATGCCGTTTTGGTCTATCATTCCATCGGTGGTTAAATAAAGCAAATCACCTTTTTTCAAAAGTAATTCGGTATTTGTAAAATTGATTGAGCTGCGTTTGGAACGAACTCCGCCAATGGATTTTCTATCGCCGCGTATGGTTTCTATTTCGTCTTGTTCTTTAAAATAAAATAATGGGCGTTTTGCTCCCGAAAAGGTTACTAAAATTTTTCGGTCTTCGCCTTTGTTTTTGTCTAAGTTTTCGGGTGTTTCTACGTTTTCTAACCTGCACAAACAAACGTCCATGCCGTCATTGTTATCGGTATCTTTTTGGCGCAAAGCCGTTTGAACACCTAAATTGAGTAGTTCGAGAACTTCGGCAGGGTCTAAAATTCGTTTTTCGTTTACTATTTCGTTGAGTAATCGGCTGCCTATCATCGACATAAATGCGCCGGGAACTCCATGTCCGGTGCAATCGACTATGGCAACAAAACAGTAAGCTTTGTGATTTTCGCTTTTTTCAATTTTTGAAAACCATGCAAAATCGCCCGAAACGATGTCTTTGGGTTTGTAAATTAAAAATGTTTCAAAGAAATGGTTCATTTCTACTTTTGAAGGCATTATGGCGTTTTGAATGTTGCGTGCATAAGTTATACTGCCTGTAATGTGCTTATTTTGAGCGTCTAATTGGTGATTAATGAGTTGCAATTCTTCCGATTTTTGCATAATTTCAAATGCTTGTCGCTTGATTTCGGCTTCGGCTTCTACTATTTTTGTAATGTCGGAGTCGATGGCTATCAATTTGCTAATATTTCCTTCGGCATTGAGTATGGGAGTTATGGTGGCTTGAACCGTAATGCTTTTGCCCTTAGGCGTTTGCGTGGTTAGATTGTAACTTACGGTTTTTCTATCTTTTATTCCTTCCAAAATCAAATTTTTAACATCAGTCGGTGTGTTTTGCCCGATAATATTTTTACTTTTTGTGTTTACCAACTGGTCGAGGCTCATTCCGAAAAGGCGCGTATAGCTTTCATTTACCCATTCAAAATTGCCTTCGGCGTCCATAATCATTACCGCATTGTCCGTTCCACTGGCTACAATCGAAAGACGTTCGAGTTCAATTTTTTGTTTGTTAATCTCCACATTTTGAGCTTCTAACAAAATATTCGCTTTTTTTCGCTGTTGATTTTGATAAAAGAAAAGAATGGAAAATAAAAAAACAATAAATAATATGGCAATGATAAAATTGCGAATAATATTTTGCTGCTTGATTCGTGCATCTTTTAGCTCGCTTTCTTCTTGAGTGTCGGCAAGCGTTTTTTCACGTGCTTTCGAAAGTGAGTCCATTTGCGCCAGAAGGTCGGCTTTTTTGCGTTTTTCGCGTTGGTTGTATTCTTTGAGCCTTTGGAGTTTTTCAGGGTCTTCTGCCGAAACGTCAATATTTTTATATTTTGAATAGTTAAATTGCTGAATACGATTGATATAGTACTTATATTTGCCGTCGTTATTCACCTTTTTATAATTGTCGGCTAAGTTTAAAAAACAATCGAAAATCAGAGCCGAGTCTTTGGTTTGTTCGGCAATTTTTAGGGCTTGTTCGCCATTTTGAATGGCTTCGGGAGTGCGTTCGATGGCTGCTAAAGCATCGGAAATCTTCAACATTTCTTCGGCTTCATTTTTTTTCTGACCATTTTTTTGGTAGAAAAGTAAATTGTCTTTGTAAATGCCCAAAGCACTTTCAAAATCGCCGTTGTCGTGGTAAATTTGAGTTAAATAATTGTTTATTTTAACTTGTCGCTGGCTGTTTCCGGTATTTTTGCCCAATTTTTTTGCTTTTTCAAAAAACTCGGTCGCTTTTGTTAAATTTTTTGCTTTGTAATAAATTTTTCCTACTTCAAACAAATTTTCTACTGCGCCATCGAACAAGCCTTGATAAATTAAATCGGTTGCAGCATTATCGAGCGAGTCGGCTTTTGCTTTTTGCTCCGAATTTAGCTGCTGAGCAATCGTTAAAAAATTAGTAAAAAATACCAATAAAATAAAGAAACTTATAAATTTGAGTTTTCTATGCATCATCACACTTTTTTATCTTTTATTTATTTTTTTTTCATAAAACACTACTTTTAAACAATTGATTTTTATTTTGTTGCAAAAATTAAATCTTTTACTTTTTTAAATTTTTTTTCTAAAAAAAACAAACATTTTTATTTTTTCTATTTTATAAAAAAAAAATTAAACTAAAAAAAAAGCTTTTTCTATAAAAACAATTGAAATTCAGTACTTTATAAAAAGTTATTTCTAAAAATCATTCACAAAAGCGAATGTAAATCTACAAAAAAATATGAAAGTATAAAATTTAATTTCAATTTTCTACAAAAAAATAAAATTTTCGTTCTTATAAAAATCTATAAACTGCTTATATTGAGCTAAGTATGAAAAACTAAAAGCGGAATTTCAATTTTTTGCAATATTTTTTTTGTAATACTCGGATTGTAAATGCTTTCAAAAATAGTCCGTTTGTGCGTTATCAACGAAACTATATCTATTTTTTGAGAAGTAATATAGTCTAAAATAGCAATTTTAGGGTCGTGAGAATAAATAATTTCACAAAAAATTTTGCTCTGCGGATAATTTTCTTGAAAATAATTTTGAAACTCAACTAATTTTTGCTCCAACTCCGGTGAATTATTTTTTTTGCAAAAATGAATACACTTTATAATAAGTTTAAATGGATAGAGTAAATTAATAAGTTTTTTAATTGCCTTATAATCAGCTATTTCAAGGTTTAACGCATACAAAACAGTTATTTGATAAACTTCAGAATAATTGTATTTCTCCGGAATTACTAAAACCGGAATCTGAGCTTTTTCAATAATTTTCTCGGTTACCGAACCCAAAATTTTTTCAAAACTGGCATCTGAACCATGCATTCCCAAAACGATTGCCCCCGACCGATACATAAGACTAATTTGTAAAATCTCATCTTCCGTATTTCCTTGAACCACTTTATATTGTACTTTCGTTTTCAAAAATTTTTCCTGATACAACAACTCCATTTTTTCTTTAAAATCAAGCATTTTAGCTTCTTGAAATCTACTCAACTCGTTCAAAGAAAAATCCATACCGATATTATAAGCTAAAGTATTGGTTTGAACCAAGTTAGATACAATTGGGACACTAAAAACGTTCAACAACATCAGCTCCGCATTCAATTCAGAAGCCATTTGCAAAGCAAAACCCACCACTTTTTCCGAATTGTCAGAAAAATCAATCGGAACAAGGATTCTCTCCACTTTTTTAGCTATATCGTACATATTTAAACTGTCCTTGCCATATTCTTGCCTAATTTCGAGCAAAATATCAACAGCTTGCTCAACATTGGGCAGATTTATTTTTATAGCATAAGCCTCTGATATTAAATTATTTAAAGTATCTACTTTTTCCAATTCGCAAGCTATTCCCAAAATTAAAAATCGCTGTTCAATTATTTCAGCTCTTTCCTTTGAGCGCGTGGCAATAGTAATTAAATTATTTTCCATAAAAAATATCGCTTTTTCTTTTTTTTAAAAACATAAAAATAAACAATTTATTCATTTTTTGATTTATAAAAAAATAGTTTGACAAAATAAAATTGCTTTTTTTAACCATTCCTTAATTTTCAATTCAATACTTTTTTCCATTATTAAAAAAAAAAGAAAACAAATTCCTAAAAAATGTTAATTTTTTAATTTTTACAAAGAAAATCGAAATTTACAATTTTTTTTTCAAAATAGCAAAAAAAACAATATTTTTTTGAAAAACACCTTTTTTTAATAAAATAAAACTTTTTTCAATCATTTTAATATTAAATAATAGTTAATTCGATTTTTTTTGATAAAATTTACTTTTTAAAGTAAAAATCTTTTTGAATCTTGCACATCATAATTTTTATCATTTTTAACAAAAAAAAGAAATGCGACAAGTTTTTATTTCCGAATTATCCTTATACAAAGAATTGGTTCTTCTGCTCTGTTGCAGATACTAAAACCCTTTGTTAGAAACTTGAATATCAGCATTTTTTATGTTTAAATTCTTCAAACATAATTTTTTTTACAAGTTTCATAAACCATCAATGAAAATGCAAAGATTTATAAATTTGCAAAGTATTAATTATTAAGATATTACAAATATTTATTTATGTCTGAAAAAGTTTTTATTTTCGATACAACCCTACGCGATGGCGAACAAGTACCGGGCTGTCAGCTCAATACCATTGAAAAAATTGAAGTTGCCAAAGCCCTCGAAAAATTGGGCGTGGACATTATCGAAGCCGGTTTTCCAATTTCCAGTCCGGGCGATTTTCAATCGGTAGTAGAAATTTCTAAAGCGGTACAATTTCCTACCATTTGCGCACTTTCACGCGCCGTTGAAAAAGACATTGAAGTAGCTGCCGATGCCTTGCGATATGCCAAAAGAGGTAGAATACATACCGGAATCGGAACTTCCGACTATCACATTTTCAATAAGTTAAACTCAAATTATGAGGCAATTATAGAGCGCGCCGTGGCAGCAGTCAAATTGGCAAAAAAATACGTGGAAGACGTTGAATTTTACGCCGAAGACGCCGGAAGAACTCCAAACGAATATTTGGCAAGAGTAATTGAAGCCGTTATCAAAGCCGGTGCAACCGTTGTAAATATCCCAGATACAACGGGTTACGCTTTGCCAATAGATTTCGGGGCAAAAATAAAATACCTCCGCGAAAACGTTTCAAACATCGACAAAGCCATCATTTCTACTCACTGCCACAACGACTTAGGCATGGCAACCGCCAACACCTTAGCCGGTTTGCAAAACGGAGCGCGACAAGTAGAAGTTACCATCAACGGAATTGGCGAACGCGCCGGAAATACTTCGCTCGAAGAAATAGCCATGATTTTAAAAAGCCATAAAGAGCTAAATTTAACCACCGGCATTCAAACCAAGCAAATTATGGAAGTCAGCAAATTGGTTTCGCGCCTGATGAGTATGCCCGTGCAACCCAACAAAGCCATTGTTGGGCGCAATGCCTTTGCGCATTCCTCTGGTATTCACCAAGATGGCGTATTAAAAAATCGCGAAAACTACGAAATCATCGACCCTGCCGATGTTGGCGTGCGCAATTCGAGCATCATACTCACTTCGCGTAGCGGGCGTGCAGCTTTAACGCATCGATTGGAAGTACTTGGTTATAAGTTTAGTAAGGAACAAATTGACGATATTTACGAAAAATTTTTAACTCTTGCCGACAAAAAGAAAGAAATCAACGACCAAGATTTATTACTTTTAGCCGGAAAAGAACGCAAAGAAACCCGAAAATTCAAACTTGAACTTTTGCAAGTTTTAAGCGGAAAAACCGTTACACCCACAGCTACCGTTAAATTACGAATTGACAACGAAATTTATACCACCTCGGCAGCTGGAAACGGTCCGATAGATGCTGCTTTTACTGCCGTAAAAAACATTGTAAAAAAGCGCGTTCACTTAGAAGAGTTTCTTATTCAAGCCATTACAGGCGGTAGCGACGACATGGGAAAAGTTCACGTACAAATAAAATACAAAAACGATTTGTACTACGGCTTTGGCTCAGATACCGATATTTTAACGGCATCGGTGGAAGCATTCGTAGATGCTATTTCCAAAATAGCCGACGAATAATTATTCTATTTTTTTATAATAAAATTAAATTTTTATTAAAAAAAGATAATTTTTTATAAAATAAAATACATTTTTTTTATGTAAAAATTTAATTTTTTCGCTTTCGCAAAAAATAATTGATTGAAAAATGAAAACATTATTTGATAAAATTTGGGACTCACACGTAGTAAAAAAAATAGCCGATGGACCAAGTGTTTTGTTCATTGACAGACATTTCATACACGAAGTAACGAGTCCACAAGCATTTGATGGTTTGCAACATCGTGGAATTGAGGTTTTTAGACCCGATTTAACCACAGCCACAGCCGACCACAACGTTCCAACTCAAAATCAGCATTTGCCAATAAAAGACGAAATGTCGCGCTTGCAAGTAGCCAAACTAACGGAAAACTGCCAAACTCACGGCATAGAACTGTTCGGTCTCGGACACGAATACAACGGAATAGTGCATGTCATTGGACCCGAATTGGGCATTACACAGCCCGGAATGACTATAGTTTGCGGCGATAGCCATACTTCTACACATGGAGCATTTGGTTGTGTAGCTTTTGGCATTGGCACAAGCGAAGTAGAAATGGTTTTGGCAAGTCAGTGCATCATGCAACCAAAGCCTAAAACCATGAGAATCAACGTAGAAGGGCAAGTAAATTCTGAAGTTGAAGCCAAAGACATCATTCTTTACATTATTTCCAAAATTTCGGCAAGTGGCGGAACGGGTTATTTTATTGAATTTGCGGGTTCTGCAATTCGCTCATTATCAATGGAAGGCAGAATGACCGTATGCAACATGAGCATAGAAATGGGAGCGAGGGGAGGCTTAATAGCCCCAGACCAAACCACTTTCAATTATTTAAAAGGTAAAAAATTTGCACCACAAGAAGCCGATTTTGAAGAAGCAGTAAAAAAGTGGAAAAATATGGTTTCCGATGAAAATGCAAAATTTGATAAAGAATTATTTTTCGATGCCACCGATATAGAATCCATGATTACTTTTGGAACAAATCCCGGTATGGGAATAAAAATTTCGGAGTCAGTACCTGCTTTGAAAAGCATTGATAATCAGAGTTTACCGTCATTTACAAAAGCTTTAAATTATATGAATTTTGAGGCTGGAAAAAGTTTGAGCGGAACGCCTGTAAATTACGTATTCTTAGGCAGTTGCACCAACGGACGCATAGAAGATTTGCGCACTTTTGCAAATTATGTAAAAGGAAAAAATAAAGCTGAAAATGTTACAGCTTGGATAGTTCCGGGTTCAAAACAAGTTGAAAAACAAGCAATTGAAGAAGGTTTGAACAAAATTTTAATCGAAGCCGGTTTTGAGCTTCGCCAGCCGGGTTGTTCGGCATGTTTAGCTATGAACGAAGATAAAATTCCAACGGGTGAATACTGTGTTTCTACCTCAAACAGAAATTTTGAAGGCAGGCAAGGACAAGGAGCTAAAACACTGTTAGCAAGTCCATTAACAGCAGCAAAAGTGGCTATTGCCGGAAAAATTATATAAGTTTTTCGGTATTAAACTTCTAAAAAGTAAATTGATAAATCAAAAAAAATGGCAAGAGAAAAATTTAATAATTTTATTGACTCGGCAGTTCCTTTGCAAATAGAAAACGTTGATACAGACCAAATTATACCGGCTCGTTTTTTAAAAGCAACCGATAGAAAAGGCTTTGGCGAAAATTTATTTCGCGATTGGCGTTACAAAGAAAACGAAAATCCAAACCCTGATTTTGTTCTCAATAATAAAAAGTTTTCCGGTAAAATTTTAGTTGCCGGAAAAAACTTCGGAAGTGGTTCAAGTCGCGAACATGCTGCTTGGGCAATTTTCGATTATGGTTTTAGAGTTGTAGTATCGAGCTTTTTTGCCGACATTTTTAAAAATAATGCTCTAAATAACGGTTTACTTCCGGTTCAAATTACACAAAAATTTGAAAATGAAATATTTGAAACCATTTATAAAAATTCTAAATCGCAATTTGAAATTAATTTGGTAGAACAAAAATTTACAAATTTAGAAACAGGAAATTTTGAATATTTTCAAATCAATGCTTATAAAAAGGAATGCCTTTTGAATGGCTACGATGATATTGATTATCTGATAAATATGAAAGCTGAAATCGAAAAATTTCAAGTCATTTATTAACGTTTATTTTAAAAAATTCGTTTCCTTTCAACTTTAAAAAGTAAACGAATTTTTTTTTTATTATAATTCAATTTCAAAAAATTAAACACGCATTTTAAAAACCTTTTCATTTTACAATTTTTTTTTCAATTTACAAAATAAAAAAAGAGATTAAACATTTTTATCATTGAAATTCAATATTTTATAATTTAGACTCTAAAAAAAATTCAAAAAAATCTTTTTTCTAAAAAAAAACTTTTTATCTTGCAAAATAAAAAAAGCAATGAATAAAAAGTATAAAGAAGCAAATTTAATTCAGGCTTTGTTTCCTGTTTTGATTTTAATCGGTCTTTTAGTGCTAAATATCAAGTATTTAGACTATTTTGGCGGCGATGTTTTGGGAGGAGCCAACCAGATGGCATTGATTTTTGCCTCAACTGTAGCCGGAATAATTGCCGTTCGATTGGGCAGAAGTTGGCAAGATGTACGCCATTCGATTGTAAAAAGTATTGGTGCTGCCATGCCATCAATGCTGATATTACTTCTAATTGGTTCATTAGCAGGAACTTGGATTATTAGTGGAATTGTGCCAGCTCTGATTTACTACGGTTTGCAAATATTAAATGCCAAGTTTTTTTTAGTAGTTTCAGTTATAATAGCAGCCATTGTGTCGCTTTCTACGGGCAGTTCGTGGTCAACGATTGCTACTATTGGAATTGCACTTTTCGGTATTGGCAAAACGTTAGGTTTAGACGAAGGAATAATAGCAGGCGCCATTATTTCGGGTGCATATTTTGGCGATAAACTTTCCCCACTTTCCGACACCACCAATTTAGCACCGGCAATGGCTGGTACTGACCTCTTTACGCATGTGCGTTACATGCTTTATACAACAATTCCTTCGCTTATTTTAACACTAATTATTTTTTTTATAATCGGAATTAATACAGAAGTGAGTTCATCAGAAACCAATGTAAATGAGATACTTATAGCATTAAAGCAAAGTTTTTACATTAGTCCGGTTTTGTTTATAGTTCCCATTTTTTTAATTATAATTATCATAAAAAAAATGCCTCCGGTTCCAGCTTTATTTATAGGGACTTTAGCCGGAGGAATTTTTGCTATCATTTTTCAGCCCCAAATAATATACGAAATAGCTCAATTTCAAGGCAATTACGCTTCGGCTTCCTACATTGCACTTTTAAAAACCATGTATGGAAATATTGCGTTAAATTCTACCAACCCTTTTGTAAATGAGCTACTTTCATCGAGTGGAATGAGTGGAATGCTCGCTACAATTTGGTTAATTCTTACAGCCATGATTTTCAGCGGAATTATGGAATCAGCCGGTTTACTGATTACAATTGCAAATTCGATTGTAAAATACGCAAAATCAACAGGTTCGCTGGTTGCTTCAACCATTGCAACCAGTATTTTTATGAATACAACCGCCTCCGACCAGTACATTTCAATAGTAGTTCCGGGCAGAATGTACGCCAAAACTTACGAAAAAATGGGCTTAAAACCCGAAGTTTTGAGCCGCGCACTCGAAGACGGAGGAACGGTAACTTCGGTTTTAGTCCCCTGGAACACCTGCGGAGCGGTGCAATCAACCGTTTTGGGAGTTCCCACATTGGTTTACGCTCCTTACACATTTTTTAGCATCATCAGCCCGTTTATGAGTATCCTTTTTGCCTATTTGAATATAAAAATTAGACGTTTTACCCCTTCAGAAATGGAAATTTTATCAAAAAAACAACAAGAAATTGAAAAAAATGATTAATTAGGTATAAAATTTGGAATAAAAGATTAAATAAATGTTTAACTAAAAATGTAGAAATGAATTTATTTTCAAAAATACCGCTTTTTTTAATTTTCTTTTTTATTTTTTTTATAAAAAAAGAAGGATTTTCTCAAAATAATTACAGCTTAAAATTTTTTGGTCTTGGGTTACACCCATTTTCAGATGAAAATTCAGCTTTGGCAAAATCAAAGTTAGATAAAAATGGCGTTTTTACTTTTGAACCCGGAATAATATTTTCAAGCGAATTTTTTATAAATACCAACATGGTTTCCCTAAAACCCATGCAATCAATTTATTTAGACAAAATGGGAAAAATAGCCGGATTTACTCACTTTGGAATAAGAGCCTACGTTTTAAATCACAAAAGGCATACGCTGGCTTTGGGTCTGGGTGCAACACTTTTTTATCACAAAGATTGGTCAAATTTGCCAAATTATATAGAAAATGATAAGTATAATTTAATTACACCTTATCAGTACAAACTTTTTTTACTCAGTGGCGAAATAGAATACAACTATTATTATTCAAAAATGAATTATCTCACATTTTCATTGAATCATATTGATTTAGAGGGTTTTACATTTGCATTTGGAGTAAAACACTTATTCAAATACAAAAAAAAGAAACCAAACAGAAAACACAAAGCGTGTGATTGCCCCTCGTATAGATAAATTTTTCTTGTTTTTTTGCAAAAAAAAAGTAGATTTTTAATATTTTTTTTAAATTTGTCTATCTTTTTTTAATTCAAAAACAAGTCCAATATGATTAAAATATTTAATTATCAGATTTTTACACTTCTGCTACTTTTATCGGGAAGTTTACTTTTTGCACAAACCGAACAATCTCAATTTAAGAGTTTTCAGGTTGAAAAAAACGAGTTGGTTATCGAATTGAATACCGGAATCTACCGAATAAAGCCTTTCGGCGAAAAAACCATGCAAACTCGATTTATTCCAATTGAAGGTGAAAAAAAGTACGAATCGTTTGGTGTATCCAAAAAAGAAAAGCATTTAGATTACGAACTCAATGAAAATGAACAATTTATAACTTATAAAACCAAAGGAATAAGTATAAAAATTTATAAATTTCCATTTAAAATTGAATATTTTTATAACGATGAAATATTAATTTCCGAAAATGAAATATGCTTAGTAACGGATACTTTAAGTAAATTTCAATTTAAATTAACAGAAACGGAAAAACTTTTTGGAGGCGGTTCGCGAGTTTTGGGAATGAATAGGCGCGGGTATAGGCTACCACTATATAACAGAGCGCATTATGGCTTTGAAACCCATTCCAAACAAATGAATTACAGTGTTCCAATCGTCATTTCTTCAAAAAAATACGCCATTTTATTCGACAATCCGGCAAAAGGTGTTCTTGACTTAGATAGCAAAAAAAATAATAATTTAGTATTTGAAGCAGTTTCAGGTGCTATGAATTATTATATTACTGTTGGAAACGATTGGTTCGATTTAGTAAGCGAATTGACTTTACTTACCGGACGCCAGCCATTACCGCCACTTTGGGCTTTTGGAAATTTTTCGAGTCGATTTGGTTATCATTCACAAAAAGAAGTATTAAATACAGCGCAACTATTTGTAAAACAGAACATTCCGGTAGAAGCTATTATTTTAGACATATATTGGTTTGGCAAAGAAATTATGGGTACAATGGGTACATTAGACTGGTACAGAGATAGTTTTCCAAATCCGGAAGCGATGATTTCAGATTTAAAAAAGCAAAACATCAAAACCATTTTAGTTACCGAACCCTTCATATTAACAACGTCTTCGCGCTGGACAGAAGCAACTGATAATAAAGTACTTGGAAAAAAAACAAACGGTGAACCTTATACTTATGACTTTTATTTTGGAAATACCGGTTTAATTGATGTTTTTGAAACAAAAAGTAGAAATTGGTTTTGGAATATTTATAAAGACCTTGCAACCCAAGGTATTTCAGGCTGGTGGGGCGATTTAGGCGAACCCGAAGTTCACCCCAGCGACCTTATACACAGCGTAGGCACTGCCGACCAAGTGCATAATGCTTACGGACATTGCTGGGCGCAAATGATTTACGAAGGTTACGAGCGCGATTTTCCCAATGAACGCCCATTTATTTTAATGCGCTCAGGCTTTGCAGGAACGCAACGCTATGGCATCATTCCTTGGACTGGCGATGTAGCGCGCTCTTGGGGCGGTTTGTATTCGCAACCCGAAATTTCATTGCAAATGGGAATGCAAGGCATTGCCTATATGCACTCCGATTTAGGAGGTTTTGCTGGCGGAGAACAAATTGATAATGAGTTATATATACGCTGGTTACAGTACGGAGTATTTCAACCAATATTTAGACCTCATGCACAAGAGTCCATTGCACCGGAACCCGTCTTTCAAAATGATACTACAAAACAACATGCAATTAACGCTATTAACTTGAGATATAAGCTTTTACCTTATGTTTATACGATGGCATATCAAAATTCAATATCGGGGAAACCGCTTATGATTCCATTGTTTTTTGAAGAAGAAAACAATATTGAATTACTTGATTATCAAGATGCTTATCTATGGGGAGATGCTTTTTTAGTTTCACCTGTAAAAGCACCAAATTTAAAAACTCAAGATGTATATTTTCCAAAAAATTCAGAATGGTTTGACTTTTATACAGAAAAAAGTTATGTCGGTGGTAAAACTTCAACTATCAAATTATCAATAGATTATATTCCTGCTTTTGTGCGCGGAGGAACCTTTTTGCCTATGCTCAAAGAAGCCAAAAATACTGAATTATATTCATTAAGTCAATTTGAAATGCACTATTTTTTAAGCCAAACAAACTCAGAATCAGAATATAAACTTTTCAACGACGATGGCAAAACACCAAAAACGTATGAAAAATCTTTGTATGAATTGATTGAATTTTCAGCAAAAAATAAATCAAATTCACTTAAAATAGATATTGAATACATTGAAAAATTATATTCAACCAAAAATAAAGAAATAACCTTTGTAATCCATAATGCTACTCAAAAACCAAAAAGTATTTCGGTAAAAAATGAAAAAGTGGAATGGAGTTATAATGAAGAACTTAAAAAAATTGAATTTACTATAAATTTTTATGAAAATAAAGAAATAGTAATAAAATTTTAAAAAGAAACATCAGATTCTATATGAAAGCAATGATATTTGCAGCCGGTTTAGGAAGCCGTTTAAAAAATGAAACCCAAGAAAAACCAAAAGCCCTTGTTGAAATTAATGGTAAAACCATGCTTCAACATTGCATTGAAACAATAAAAAAAATTGGAATCAATCAAATAGTAATAAATGTTCATCATTTTTCAGCCCAAATTACAAAATATTTGACTGAAAATAAAAATTTTGAATGTGAAATTAAAATTTCTGATGAAACGAATGAACTTTTAGATACCGGAGGAGCAATTTTACATGCTAAAAGTTATTTTATAAACGAAAAATTTGTATTACTGCACAATGTGGACATTATTTCGAGCATAAATATCAAAGAAATGATAGATTTTCACATATCAAGCGGCGCATTAGCAACAGTAGCAGCCCAAAATAGAGCAAACGAAAGAAAATTATTATTCGATGAGCAAAATAGATTATCGGGTTGGCGAAATTTAAAAAGCGGTGCAGAAATTATTACTCGCCCCAATAATTTTTATAATGAGCTGTCTTTTAGTGGTTTGCATGTTATAAATACAAAAATTTTTGATGTAATGCAAAATACCGGAAAATTTTCTATATTCAAAGAATTTTTAGATTTATCCAATCAATATTTAATCAATGCTTTTGTACATAACAACGATTTTTGGTTAGATGCAGGCAAACCCGAAACATTGGAAATAGCTCGTAATAAGGTTTTTATGTAAACTAAAATCTTTAAAGTTATCTCTTTTAAAAGTAAAAAAAATGAAAAAAGTAATCACTATTTTTAAAAGAAAAATTTTTCTATAATAAAAAGAAATTCTATTTTTATAAAAAAATAAAATCAAACAGCATCTAAAAAAACTTAATTAAAAATATGATTCATAGTGATTTAGTAAATTTCAGATTGGAGCTATCGGCAGAAGCTCAGCAGGCAGCCGAATTGCTTTTAGAACATCATAGCAACAGAGCTGCTATCAATCGCATGTATTTTTCTATTTACTATAAAGTTTTAGCTCTTGCGGACAAAAAAAACTTTCAATTGGTTGAATATCAACAATTAAAAGATTGGTTAGAAAGTCATATTGTCGATAAAATTAATTTTTTCGAAAGTGATGTTTTGGCTTTTGCACAAGTTTATAAACAAGCCTATGAGCTTGATTACATGGATTATACCGATGTAACCAATGAAATTGCCGCCGGATTTATGACCAAAACCAATATGGTTCTATCGCGTTTAGAGAGAATTATTAACATACAATTAAATGAAAATCAGGAGTTTGAAGCTACAGAAATAGTTGGAGCCGCCAAAATATTAGTTCCTTGGGATTTTACTCCAATAGCCGAATACGCATTGGAACATGCCATTCAATATGCCGAAATTACTGGAGGTTTCATTACTTTGTTGCATTTAGTAAAAAAAGATAAAGATGTACCTGAAGCCCTTCAAAAATTAAATGAAGTAGCAACCAACGTGAAACAAAAATTCAATAAAGTTTCGGAAGTAATCGTTAAATCGGGTAGTATATTTGAAAGCATAAACGAAATAGCCTCAGAGCTTGATGCTCAAATGGTTATAATGGGTACGCATGGCATTACTGGTTTTCAGAAATTTACCGGAAGCAAAGCATTAAAAGTTATTGCCGGCACTCAAATCCCCTTTGTAGTAATACAGGATAAGCCTAAAAATCAACACATTAAGAATGTAATTTTACCCATTGATGACAGAAAAGAAATACGGCAAAAAATGAATCAAGTTCGGTTTTTATCAAAATTTTTTGATGTAAAATTTCATCTCTGCGTACCGACTGCAAATTTAGTGGAGGGAGTTAAAAAACGTTTGCAAAACAATGTCAATTTTGTACAAAGTTTTATGAAACAATACAAAATAAATTATGAAGTGCATGAATTTAAGGAACTTAAAGATATTGTAACAGCCGTAAATATTTTGATAGAACAAATAAAACCCGATTTAATTCTAACTATTACCACCAAAGATATTTCTGCAAGCGACTATTTATCTGGAACAGATGAACAAAAAATTATCGCAAATAATTTTAAAATACCGGTAATGTGCATCAGTCCGATTAAGGCAAAAGGCTATCGATTCAATAGTGCTTCGAGCTAAAAAAAATACAAACAATAAATACAAAATAAAAAAAATGAATTTAACTTATATTTTAGCTTATTTACTAATTATCAATGTTTTATCGGCTATTTTTTTTATAGCCGATAAAATAAAAGCCCAACAAAAAAAGCGGAGAATCCCAGAAAAAACATTGCATATTTTTGAATTTTTGGGAGGAGTATTTGCAAATCTGATACTTATGTACACTATTCGGCACAAAAATCAGAAAACAAGCTATTTTTCATATACCTATTTAGCTTTAATAATATGGCTTTTAATATTTTACCTAATTTTTAAAAATTAACTCAAAAGGCAAAATATTTTTAATTTCTTTTAAATCATTTCTATTCAATCTTTTAAGGATAAAATTACCTTTTAACTTGTAAATTCCAGTTGGTAAGTTTTTTAATATTATTTGAGCTTGAATCAAAGCAGTATCACAGTTATTTATTTTAATTTCAGGTAATAATTGAAATAGTTTATCATTTTTAAATATCTGTAAATCAGTAATTTGTTTAGATAAGGAATCTTTTTCGGAAGAAATATCACAAATTAATTGCATTGAAAAACGATTTGTAGAACTTACATTTAATTTATTATCATTCGCAACAACACTTAAAAATTGGCTTGGCTTATGTTGGCAAACGGAATAGAAAAGAATAAAATCGTAAAGCATTGATTGATTGATTAATACATCATTTTGCATTTTTAACAATACTTCAGGAAATAACTCACTATCCGTTTTCTGATATTTACCTATTATTATTTTATAAGAATTTATCGACCATTCAGGGATATTTTTAATAAATAAATAGTATTTTTTTTGCAAAATAAAATAGTCTGAATAAATTGTTTGCCAGTCATTTTTTTTAATATTTGAATTTTTCAAAAAAATAGAAATTTGTTTTAAAAAAATAATAGAAAGACTATCCAATTCATTCACTTCTTTACGAAAATTATTTGTATGTTTGCAACGTTTATAAAACATTTGCTGAACCAAAGGTCTGATTTCTAAATTATTGATTTCTAATAATTTATTTGATTTCACTAATTGTTTATAAGCCCATTCATCGGAATTATTTTTTGCACAAGAAAAAGTAAAAAGCAAAATAAGAAAAATTTTAAAACCGATTGAATTTAGTAAATGACTGATTTTTAATTTGAAAAGCTTCATTTTACTTAATTAAAATTTTTACAAATTAAATTATAAAATTACTTTTTATGAAACAAATTACTTTATTTTTTTATGGTTTTTTATTTATAATTTCAACTTTCGTATTTTCCTCGTGTGCTCAACAGCGCGAAAATAGCCAATCAACTGATAATAAGACAGTTTTAGTAGCCGAATACAATGTAGAAAATTTATTCGATTTAATAGACGATGCCCAAAAAGCAGACGAAGAATTTACACCCGCAGGCAAAAATAACTGGACTCAAGAGCGATACGATAAAAAATTAAAAGATTTAGCAAAAGTTTTAGCATCTTTAGATAGCACTCAACTACCCGATTTAATAGGTTTAATAGAAATTGAAAATAAAAAAGTTGTAGAAGATTTAATAAAAACTTCGCCTCTCGATAGTAAAAATTATGAAATAATACATCACGAAAGTCCCGATTTCAGAGGAATTGATGTAGCTTTGGTTTTAAATACTTTTATTTTTAAAGCTTTATACAATGAAAATATTCCGGTAAAAATTGAAACAGAACCCGATTTTACAACCCGCGATATTTTATATGTAAAAACGTTGGTAAAAGAAAAAGATACACTACATATATTTGTAAATCATTGGAGTTCAAGAAGAGGTGGAGAAGAATCCGATACAAAAAGAATCTACGCAGCTCAATTGCTTAGAAATAAAGTAGATTCGATACAAAAAGTTTTTTCAGAAGCTAAGATACTGATTATAGGCGATATGAACGATGAACCTACTAATAAAAGTATTTTAGAAACTCTCCGTGCTACCGGAGATAAAGAAAATAAAAATACCGGAGAACTTTACAATTTAATGTACGATTTAAAACAAAATGGAGAAGGAACTTATCTTTTCAAAGGAGAATGGAATATGCTTGATAATTTAATTGTAAGTCATTCATTATTAAACAATAAATCAGGACTTTCTTGCACTTATAATGCTGCAAAAATATTTAAAAAGGATTGGATTCTTTTTACAAATAATAAAGGTGAAAAATCTCCCAACAGAACTTATGGAGGCACAAATTATTATGGAGGTTTTAGCGACCATTTACCAGTTTCGGTAGAATTTATCTTCAAATAACAATAAACTAAAATATAGAATTAAAAACATTACGGTTTAAATTAATATATACTTTAGTTTAAAATTATATTTTATTATAAAAATTATTTTATTTTAATGACTGAATATTTAACTTTTGGCATTTTAGTTTTTACATCATTTTTCACACTGATTAATCCACTGGGTGTAATGCCGATTTTTATGACAATGACTGCAAATTTATCAGAAGCAGAACGTAATAAAACAGCCAAAAAAGCATCTATTGTAGCATTTTTAAGTATGATAGCCTTTGCTTTTTCCGGACAGTTTTTATTTAAGTTTTTCGGTATTTCAGTCGATTCCTTGAAAGTAGCAGGTGGAATTATCTTTTTCTTTGTAGGTCAAGACATGCTCAATGCCCGCTTAGGACGAATGCGAGTAGCAGAAGAAACTATTAATGAGTATGTTAGTGATATTTCAATAACACCTCTTGCCATTCCTATGATTTGTGGACCGGGAGCCATTGCCAATTCAATAATTTTAATGGAAGATTCGCAATTGCCTGAGCAAAAGGCTATTCTAATTTCGGTTATTTTAATAATGGGCTTTCTCACGTACTTTATTTTACTTGCGTCATCGCGAATAATCAAATTCTTGGGCGAAACTGGCAACAAAGTTTTAATGCGTATTATGGGCTTGATAGTCATGGTGATAGCAGTAGAATTTTTCTTTAATGGGCTTACACCCATTCTAAGGAGAATATTTGAAATTTCATAAAAAACATGGCTTTTTTTACCAAAGAAATAAAAAAAAGTTGCATTTGATAAAATTGGTTTTATATTTGTAAAAAAGATTTAAAATAAAACCATTGTTAATTGAAATTTAGCAGCGTAATGAAAAAACCATATTTTTATATTGTAAGTATCTTACTATTAACTATTTCGTGTATTCCTTCAAAAAAAGTACGCTATTTACAAACAGATGAAAACGCGCTAAAAAACAGCTATTTAGCTTTTTATGAAGAATATAAACTTAAAAGCGGAGATAATCTTTACATCAATATTTCGAGTTTGAATAATGAAACTCAAATGGCATTATTGGGTGGTAATCAAATCATTCAAACACAAGGACTTGCATCAAAATATAAAGATGTATATCTCATAGATATTCAAGGTAATATTACTTTGCCGGAAATCGGTAAAATAACAGCTAAAAATCTAACTATCAAAGAAATAAATGATACTTTAATTTATAAATTGAGTAGATTTTATAATCAGGTAAATGTACAAGTTCGGTTAGCCGATGGGTTTATTACAATTTTGGGAGAAGTCAATCGTCCGGGTCGCTATCAACTTGAATATGAAGATAAAATGTCAATATATGATTTATTGGGATTAGCGGGTGATTTAAAAAAACAGGCAAACAGAAATACGGTAAAAATTATTCGTAACATAGATAATGAAAATAAAATTTTTACAATTGATTTAACGAAAGTAGAAGTACTGGAAAATGAAAATTATTATTTGCAACCCAATGATGTAGTTTATATTGAGCCTCTTAGAGCTGTTTTTTGGCAGCAAGATTCTTTTCCATTTATGAGTACCATTTCAGTGGTTTTAGCAACAGTAACTTCGCTTTTAGTTATTTTTACATACATAAACAAATAAATTTTTAAACCTAAAATATATTTTTGAACATTGGAAAATAATAAACTATACGAATTTGAAGAAGAAAGTTTTGATTTTTTAGCTTTCTTTATAAAAATGCTCCAAAATTGGTATTTATATTTAATTTTTGTTGTTTTTGCAACAATTGGAGCTTATTATTTTGCAAAATTTACTACTTCTATCTATGAGGTTAAAACCACTTTGATGGTTCAAGAATCATCAAACTCATTTTCTACCGAAAAAGTTTTAGGGGAAATGGACTTATTTTCTGAAAAGAAAAATATTATGAACGAAAAAGTTTTACTGCAATCTTACTCCATGATTGAACGAACTATACAAAGTTTAAATTTTTATGTAAATTACTATTTAATAAACGATTACGATATAAATGAAATTTACACAAATTCTCCTTTTATAATTGAATACGATACTCTTGCACCTCAGTTGGTTGATGCCACATTTAGTGTTAAAATATTATCCGACAATACTTTTTTTATTTCGGTCATTAATGAAGTAGGAAATTTGTATTCATACACTCTACAAAAATCGATTGGTTCGATTAATAATTTGAATTTTTCTGGCACTTATAGTTTTGATGAATTGATAAAAACAGATTATTTTACTTTTAAATTGGTAAAGCGCAGCGATTTTATTCGCATTGAAAATGATGAACAAATATTTGGATTTAGTTTTAACACATTAAATAACTTGGTTTTATACTATAAACAAAATTTATTTATCGAGCAGTTAGACAAAGAAGTTGATGTTTTAGAGCTTTCAGTTCACGGAACAAATTCAGAAAAAATAACCGATTTTTTAAATAAATTGACATTAATTTACACAAAAAATAATTTAGATACCAAAAATAAAATCGCTACAAATACCATTGAATTTATTGATAATCAGCTAACTGACATATCCGATTCCTTAACTTTTGCAGAAAATGAATTGCAAAATTTTAGAAGTGCCAATCAAATAATGGACATTAGCATACATTCGCAACAGCTTTTTGAAAAACTAACCGATTTGCAAAAAGAAAAAGCTGTATTGCTCACACAATCAAAGTATTATGACTATTTATTGAAATCCATTAACGATAATAAAAACTTAGATGATTTGATGATTCCCTCAACTTTGGGTGTTTCTGATGTGGTTCTAAATAAATTAGTTACCGATTTAATAGAAATGACGTCAAACCGAGTTTCACTATTAAATAATACGGTAGAAAAAACTCAAAGCGTTTATGCGTTAGAAAGTAGAATTGAAAGTACTAAAATACTGATTAAAAGCAATTTAATAAATATAATCACTTCCAACAAAATTTCGCTCGAAAGCGCACAACAACGTATTAAAGAATTAGAAAAAGAAGCTCAAAAGTTGCCAAAAACACAACAAAAGTTATTCGGATTTGAACGAAAATTCAAATTAAATGACGAAATATACAATTTTTTGCTCCAGAAACGAGCCGAATCACAAATTGCAAAAGCCTCAAACACTCCCAATAGTAGCGTAGTAGATTTTGCTCGCCCCGAAATGGCAGTAAAAATATCGGTAAAACATAGAGTTATATATTTGATATTCTTAGCATTGGGCATAATTATTCCAACTATTTATCTTTACATTAGAATGTTGTTTTTAGATAGAATTATGACCAAAATGGAAATTGAAAAGATAACAAATAAACCGGTAATTGCAGGTATAATTCAATACAAAGAAACTATTACAAAAGTTTTTATAGAAAAACCCAAATCAACCATTGCCGAATCGTTTCGGTCGCTTTATACCAATTTGCAATATTATATTAAAGGAAAAGAAAACATAGTCATTTTGGTAACTTCTACCATGTCGAAAGAAGGAAAAACGTTTAATTCGATTAATTTAGCCTCCGTTTTTGCATCTTTTGGCAAAAAAACATGCCTTTTGGGTTTCGATTTGCGTTTACCCAAAATACAAAAAGCTTTTGATTTTACCAACGAAATAGGGCTTTCGACTTACTTAATCAATCATTCTACACTCGAAGAAATTGTGTATCATTCGGAGATAGAGAATTTAGATATTTATCCGGCAGGTCCTGTTCCACCAAATCCGGTAGAACTTATTGCTTCGGAGAAAACAAAAGAA
The DNA here is from genome assembly GCA_020721325.1 of Paludibacter propionicigenes. Classification (GTDB taxonomy): domain Bacteria; phylum Bacteroidota; class Bacteroidia; order Bacteroidales; family JAIFNL01; genus JAIFNL01. The sequence continues at coordinate 3,512 of DYNA01000003.1, read as the reverse complement.
TTGTTTGAAATATTAAAACAAAAATACGAGTGCATAATTATAGACTCTCCTCCGATAGGTGTGGTAGCCGATGGTTTGATTTTAGCCAAATATAGCGATATTAACATTTTTGTTGCCCGTCAAAATCACACTCAAAAACGTGCTTTATCGGCTGTTTTACACGAAATTAACGAAAACAATATCGGGCAAACTGTAATAATATTTAACGGTATCAAACAATCAAAACTATATGGTTACGGCTACGGTTACGGTTACGGTTACGGTTACGGTTACGGATATGGCTATGGTAATGAGTATTTTAAAGAAGATAAAAAAAATATTTGGCAAAAACTTTTTTCTGCACGAAAAAGGAAATAATGTTTTTGGTAAAAAATAAAATTTTTGATTTGTAAAAAAATATTTATTTTTGACAAATTTTTTATAAAAAAAGGATAAAAAAAGAATAAAAAAATACAATGAATCTATTTAAAAATAAAACTTTACTTATAACCGGCGGTACAGGTTCTTTTGGAAAAGCCGTTCTTAATCGATTTGTAAACAGCGATATAGCTGAAATACGAATTTTTAGCCGCGATGAAAAAAAACAAGACGATTTGCGCCGAAAAATAAATAATAAAAAGGTAAAATTTTATTTAGGCGATGTACGCGATTTTTCTTCCATAGAAATGGCAGTAAAAGATGTAGATTATATTTTTCATGCCGCAGCATTAAAACAAGTTCCTTCGTGTGAATTTTTTCCACTTGAAGCATTGAAAACCAATGTTTTAGGTACTGAAAATGTGTTAAAAGCAGCCATTGAAAATAAAGTTAAAAAAGTTATTTGTTTGAGTACCGATAAAGCGGTTTACCCCGTAAATGCTATGGGAATGACCAAAGCTTTAATGGAAAAATTGTTTGTAGCCCGCAGCCGGAATTTGACAGAAAATAATACGGTAATTTGTGGAACGCGTTACGGCAACGTAATGGCTTCGCGCGGTTCGGTAATTCCGCTTTTTATGGAACAAATAAAACAGGGAAAATCCATTTCGGTAACCAATCCCGAAATGACTCGATTTATGATGACTTTAGAAGAAGCCGTTAATTTGGTTCTGTATGCCTTTGAAAATGGGGAACAGGGCGATATTTTTGTTCAAAAAGCTCCGGCAGCTACAATGGGCGATTTGGCGCAAGCCATGAAGGAACTTTACAAAGCTGAGAATGAAATAAAAATAATTGGCACTCGACATGGCGAAAAACTTTACGAAACCCTTGTAAGTCAAGAAGAAATGGTAAAAACCATTGACTTGGGCAATTATTATAAAATTCCCGCAGATAATAGAGATTTGAATTACGAACAATATTTTGAAAAAGGAAACGAACTGGTTGGTAAAGTATCTGAATATCATTCACATAACACGATTCGATTAGATGTAGAAAATTTAAAAAAGCTTCTTTTAAAATTAGAAATAATACAAAAAGATTTGGAAAATAATTCCGTATTTTAATTTGTCGTTTTGAAGGAATTTGTTTCGTTTTGGCAATTATTTTTTATTTTTTTTCAAATATTCTTTACTTAGAAATTCGTTTATTTTTTTTGTTAATAGTTTGAAATGTAATTGTTTATTTTTTTGTAATGCAGAAAAATTAGTTTTTTATAAATAAAAATCTAAAAAAAAAATTTAGCGATTTATAGTTGCTTAACGTATTTAAGAAAACAAAAGATTTGCATGGAAAAAACGCCAGAATATAAATGGTATGTGATTTATACAAAGCCAAGAAATGAAAAAAAGGTGGCTGCGGAACTTTTAGCAAAAGGAATTGAGCATTATTGTCCACTTATCAAAACAATGCGCCAATGGTCTGATAGAAAGAAAGTTATAGAAGTTCCTTTATTTAATTCTTATCTTTTTGTTTTTGTTTCGGAAAAAGAATTTTTCGAAGTATTGACTGTCAAAGGAGTAGTAAAATATATTACATTCGAGCGCAAAGCTGTTGCTATTCCTGAATATCAAATTGAAGCAATCAAACAAACTTTGCTGAATGAAGTTAAGTTTAAAGTAAGTACCGAAAATTTCAAAATAGGGCAAAAAGTAGAAATAATCAAAGGCATTTTATCGGGTGTTATGGGCGAAATTGTTACAATTTCTGGTAAAAAACAATTGCTTCTTCGAATTGAAAACATTGGTTATTCGCTACTTATAAATATAAGTCAATCTGACACAAAAATACGGAACTAAATAAGTTTGTTTATTTGTGAAAAATAGTTAATTTTGCTTTAAAATAAATTGCTTATTCGTTCTTAAAAAATGGGACTGAGGAGGCGAAGCTGTGAAAATACCAATCGAAAATATTTTTTTAATTCAAACAAAATCAATATTTTAACAGTTTAATTAATGACTAAGCAAAAATTGAAAATTCTAACTGTTGTAGGAACAAGACCTGAAATAATCAGACTTTCGAGAATAATACCACTTTTGGATACGTACATGCATCATATTTTGGTTCATACTGGACAGAATTATGATTATGAGCTTAATGAAGTGTTTTTTGAGGATTTAGAAATCAGAAAACCCGATTATTTTCTGAACATTGATACACAAAGTTTAGGAAGTGCGGTTGGCGATGTGCTTAAAAAAACCGAAGAAGTTTTGCTCAAAGAAAAACCCGATGCTTTGCTTATTTTGGGCGATACCAATTCGAGTTTATCGTCGTATATGGCTAAACGAATGCACATTCCGATTTTTCACATGGAAGCCGGAAACAGAAGTTTTGATTTGAATGTACCGGAAGAAATAAACCGTAAAGTAGTGGATCATCTGTCGGATTTTAATTTGGTTTACACCGAAAATGCCCGAAGACATTTACTTGCTGAAGGTTTGCTTCACAATCGAATTTATTTGACCGGTTCGCCTATGCCCGAAGTTTTGAATTATTTTAAAAACAAAATAGAAAATTCAACCATTTTAGAAAAGCTGAATCTGGAAGCAAAAAATTATTTTGTAGCCAGTTTTCACAGAGAAGAAAATGTAGATTCGGAAAAGAATTTAAGAAAAATTTTAACCCTTTTCAATGATTTAGAAGCCAATTATTCGCTTCCAATCATTGTTTCAACTCACCCGCGTACACGTAAGCGATTGGAAAAGCTTCAAAACATCGAAACAAATTCAAACATAAAATTCTTGAAACCTTTTGGTTTTTTCGATTATATTTCTCTTCAAAAAAATGCAAAATGTACCTTATCCGATAGCGGAACGATAAGCGAAGAGTCAGCCATTTTAAATTTTCCGGCTATTTCTATCCGTCAATCGATGGAACGCCCCGAAGCGCAAGATACTGGAAGCATGATTTTGAGTGGTTTCGATACTGAAATAGTACTCAATTCGGTGCAAATAGTTATAGATGAAGAAATTGAATTAAAAAAGAAGGAAATTCCTCAAGAATATAAAGTAGAAAATACTTCGTGGCGAGTTTTGAAATTGATACAAGGCAACGCAAAATTGAGCAATAAGTGGTGGGGAATTAATGAAAAGTAA
>DYNA01000242.1 GCA_020721325.1 Paludibacter propionicigenes | reverse complement strand
TTAGTAGTAGTTTGTTGTTGCATATCTATATTTTTTTTTTGAAAAAGAAATGTTTAGCAACGGTTTCGCTTTGAGCGAAACCGTTGCTTTGAGCGAAACCGATGCTTAGCTTATAAAATTAAGGTTGAAGTTTCACCCGATTCATTTTTAAAATAGATAACCGAATGATACGTATTTAAGTCAATTTTTAATTGGCATTGATATAAATCTTTGTGCCATGATAAATGAATAAATTTTTCGGAAGAGTCTTCTACCTGAAAAGTTCCATTAAAAGCAGGATATTCGTTTCTAAAATCAATCAGATTGAGTAAACGCTTTACGATTGGTTTAGAAACACTTTCCTCAATTTCTTGCAGCGTAAAATTGTGTCGGTTAATTTCGCGTCCTTCACCGGTTTTTTGAACATTTTCAATGTCGTTTTCGCCGGCAAGTAGCCCAACGTAATACACTTGCGGTATTCCGGGAGTAAAAAACTGAATGGCGCGTGCAGCTATATAAGCATCGTCGTTGCAGTTTAAGAGCGAATAATACGAACCTCTGATTTGGTGTACATCAAAACCATCGGCACTTTTGTGTTTGTTCGAGAAAATTAAACTCAAATTCGCACCCCGTTTTAAGCAAACATCTACTGTTTTGCGAGCTTGGTTTGAATCGACCAAGTCGTCGAGGTCGGGTTTAATCGGAATGCCATCGTGGCAGTCGAGCATAGTAAATTGGTTGTGAGGTCTTTGGCGCAAATACTGAACCAATTGTTTTGCCGATTTATTTATCAAAGTTTCGAGAACAAAGTAAGGCAAAATGAAATCGTAAATCCAATATCCTTTTTCTGCCAAGCGATATTGAATGGAATAATGGGAATGAATTTCGGGAAGCAGTTCAATTTCAAGCGATTGAGCTAATTTTTGTATCCATTCGAGAAATTCATAAATTTCGGGTTCTACAAAAAAAGAACTGGTTCCTATTTTTTTATTTACAAAACCAACTGCATCTAAGCGAACAATTTTAATGTTTTGTTTTTTAAAATGATTCATAAAATCGGAAAACAATGCACGTGTAAGAGGCGATTCTATGTCAAAATCAATTTGTTCGGAAGGGTCTTGTTTGCCAAAAGTAGTCCAAACTTTTTCTACGTGGTCATTTTTTTCTATTTTAAATTCCGAAAAAGGTTTTTCTCTTCGCAAAAACATTTTTTCAATGTCGGCTTGAACCGGTTTTCCATCTTGCCATATTTTGTCGAGAGTTATAAATAATTCAGAATATTTCGATGCTTTCCCATTTTTTAGAAAATCTTGAAAATAAATCGATTCCTTTGAAATGTGATTGACCATAAAATCAATTAAAAGGTCGTATTTTGCAGCCAATTTTGAAACCTCAGCCCAAGTTCCAAATTTGGGGTCGATTTTAAAATACGTTAATGGCGCAAAACCTCTATCGCCCGATGAGGGAAACGGCGGCAGAATATGAATTCCTCCTTGAAAAGTATTGGGAAAATGTGTTTCAAGAACGTATTCCAACATTTGCAGATTACCTCCCAGCGAATCGGGATAAGTTATTAATTGAACTTTATTTTTTATACTCATTTTTTTTGTTTTTTTTAAAGAAATTATTGTAAATTGATATTCAATAATTTGCATTTTTTTATTTTCAAAAATCAGATTTCCACTATTTCATATTCTTTAGTAATAATAAAATCGGCTAAAAAAATATGTCCGGCAATAATTTTATGCTCTGTTTCTAAAATTCCTTCTACGAAAGGCTCATTTACTTCATTTCCTCTATTTCTAAGCTGTCGATATATTAAAGTATCATTGTAATCGGCATCTATAAAAATGCGTGTATCTATTTTTTTTAACAAACTGGTATAAGTTCCTTCAAAAATAAAAACTTTAATATCAGAAATGTCGGTTTTTAAATGCGAAACAACGTCAGTTTGGTATTCAATATTCAATAAATCAATGTATTGATTACCCTCAATGGCTTGATTTATAATTTCATTAAGCATAGCAAGATTTACCTCTTTGCGTGGACCCAACCAAGTGGAATCACTTATTCTTTTGTCGTGATTTGCTTTTGGAGGCAAAAAGAAATAATTGTCTTGCTCAATGAGCAATGCTTTGAGAGCGTGCTTATTAAATTCAATTTCCAACGCTTTTCCGGTTTCGGATTTACCCGAACCACTTTCTCCGGCAACGGAAATAAAATAAACCGTTCCTTTTTGTTTGATGAGATGAATAATACGTTCAATGATTTTTTTTGCGGCTTTTTCGTGAGGATTCATGGTCATTTTAAAATAATTAATTTAACACAAAGGCTTTTTTAAAAAAAAATAATTGAGAGTTATCGTATCAATTGTTCACAAATGCGTAAAAATAAATCATCAATAAGCTGTTTATTTTCAAATTGATACGATGACTTATGGATTTAAGATTATACTTCAAGCGGTTCTAATAATTGTTTTGTAATTAGAACTTTGCCAAAGTTTAAACCTTTGGCAAAGTTACCGCTTGCAGTTATCTCTTTTTTTTTTAAACAGCCTTTGTGTTACATTTGAATTAAAAATTATACGAAATCGTAATTGTAGAAGAAATACCGGTAATTGGTCTTGCTCTAAAATAATTCGTAGCATTATCAACAAAAGCACCGCCTTCCATTTCGGTAAAACCCAGAGTGTTGGTTAAATTGTTTACATTGGCTCTCACAGAAAAACCTTTGGCAATTTGATAACGAGCAAAAGCGTTTAGATAAGCATATCCGGGCAAGGTAATGATGTTGTCGTCTTGCGAATATACCTTTGTAGTACCGACAAGGCTTGTGCCAAAAATTAATTTTCCGTCAATCAAAGGATACGAAGCATTGATGTTATAAAGCAAAGCAGGAACTCGGCGTGGCGTATTTCCTTCTTCTTCGGCATTAATGCTTTTTAATATTTCGGCATTGGTGTAAGTTGCGCCCGAAGTTATGTTGAGTTTTCCTAATTGTATAACGGCTTCAAATTCAGCTCCCATTGTTTGAAATTCTTTATTTATGGTTTTGCCAAATTCTTCGTTTTGTTCATTAATTTTTGTATAAAAAGCTGTTGCAATTAAACCGATTTTGGGTGATTTTAATTTGAAACCCAATTCTGCCTGATTAATTTGGTCGGCAGCAAGTCCTTCAATGGTATTTCCATCGGCGGTTAAAAAAGAAGAATAAAGCAATCTATCGGCATTTGCGCGTCCACCTTTGCTGTAGCGAGCATATACGGCTTTGTCGTTGTCAATTTTATAATTAACGCCAAATGAATAAGATAAATAATTGAAATCATAATTTACCATGTTTGGATTCATATTGTCCAAAACCGGAACCGATTCTTCAACCACCGAAATCATGCCGTCGTTGTTTACATCTTTTTCTGTTGTAAAATTATTCAAATAATAGCCCGTGCCGCTTCCCATATCGTAACGCAAACTGGCATCAATGTTTAATTTTTCCGAAGCTTCAAATTCTATGTTTGCATAAGGCGCGTCAATATTGTAAGCCATATCGTAACCGCGAGTTACATTGCCCCAATCGGGCGTTCCGTGCGATAAAAGACCATGTTCCGACATCATCGTTCCGTCTGCTTGAGCTATATCCATTAAATGCAAACCGTCTTGGGAATTTACATCGGTTAAAAATGATTGCCATAGCCAAGTCATTGCAATACGTTGATAGGCTTTGTAATAACCAAATGTAACTTTGAATTTATCTACCGCTTTTGTTAATAAAAAGTCGTTGGTAAAATTATTTAAACTATTTATTTCGGTATCAAAAAGATGAATTTTCATTAACAAACCATTGTCATTCAGATTTTTTATTTCGGAAGCAGTTAAAGGAACACCGGCATTTTTACCATTTGCATAGCTTAAAACGTAACCTGCTCCGGCAATGCTTTGTGCTAAATCATCAGCAACACTTACTTGCGAGGGAAAAGGTGAATTAAACGAACCACTTGTGAGCGCCATTCTAAATTTTTCTTGCATCGTCCAGCCATTTCCTATATCGAAAGAAAATTCGCCACCAAAAGCAGTCGATACTGGGTGCATACCTTGAGAAATGTTACTGGTTCTGAAATTTCCGTTTCCATCAACACCATTAACAAGTAAAAACTCAGCACTTTGCAAAGTTCCTGTTTTTAAGTCAAATCCCGGAATGGATTCATAAGTTGGGTTGTCAGTCGTGCCGGTAATCATCACTGGCATAGGCATATAGCTCACGGTGTTGTCGTTCAAATATTTAAAATACAAACGGGCGTAACCTTTTTCAAAGTTTTTTGTCAAGTTGGCTTTTATTTGTCCGCCGTAATTACCTACAAAACCCGGGTCGCGCGGACCTGTACCCTGACGCACAAATCCCCCGATGTGAAAAGTTAAATCGTTGTTTATGGGCGCACCGTATTCAAAATCAGTACGCAACGAATTAAAATTAACACCCAAAGTAGTTGCTACACTACCTCCGGCTATATTGCCATTCTTGCTTATAAAGTTGATGATACCTGCCGGTGAATTGCTTGCAAATGTTGATGCACTACCGCCTTTAATGGCTTCAACTCTTCCAATGGTTTGGTCGGCTCTCAAAAAAATATCGGCATTACCAAACGAAATATCGCCAAATTGCAAAACCGGCAATCCGTCTTCATAAATTTGCAAAAACTTTGAACCTCCTGAAGCTACCGGCACACCACGAACGGCTATGTTTGCATTTCCTTCTCCACCCGAAGACTCCGAACGTATGCCCGGAATGGCTTTAAACATTTCGGCGGTTGTTACAGCTCCAAATTCTTCTAAAAATTTAGGTTTTAAAGTTGTCATGGCAACACTCGACTCTAAGGACGATTTTTGGTTCACCACACCCGTTACCACAATTTCGTCTAAACCAATTAAATCTTCAAATAATTGGACATCGTACAAAACCGGATTTCCGGCTACTATTTCTATTTGCTTTTCGATAGGTGAATAACCGATAAACGAAACAACAAACAGTTGATTGCCTTCGGTGATGCCTTCTAATAAGTAATTTCCGTCATAATCGGTTATCGTTCCAATGGTTGTACCTTTAACAGCTACCGTTGCACCTACCAATGGCGTGCCATTTAAGCCGGTTGTTACTTTTCCTTTTAATATTCCATTTTGAGCTATTGAAAAAAATGTACTAAAAAGTATCATTGCTGCAATTAATAATAATTTTTTCATGAGAAATAAGTTTTAATTAATATTTTACTAAAAAATTAACAGTTTTTAATTGTTTTCAAGCTCTAAATTAAAATGCTAAATATTTAAAAACAAGTGCTTTTCCTTTAAAAGGAGCTTTTTTTTTCCGCAACCGGTTGCGCAATCGGTTGCGGTTAATAACTTTTTTTATATATTCTGATAACTGCGGAAATCTTTTTAAGTTTGAGAAAGTTTGAGATATTCA
>DYNA01000241.1 GCA_020721325.1 Paludibacter propionicigenes | reverse complement strand
TGTTAAATTGTTAAATTGTTAAATTGTTAAATTGTTAAATTGTTAAATTGTTTTTATTATATTTTTTTATAAAAAAAAAATTATTCACCCTTCTCCTTTCACCTTTCACCTTTCTCCTTTCATTATTCATTCTCGTTTTAAGTCCGTGCCAATGTATTTAATCCATTCATCGTCAGAGAGTTCTCTTTTGATGAGGGTTTTTACTTTTTCGGCGTAAGCCTGATTGGAAAGTTCCCAAACGCGAAAGGTATTGTCGTCGCAGAGAGCAAAAAGCTGATTTTTGCTAAGAGCAATGTTTTTAACGTTTTGCTCGTGGTCGGCAATGGTTATGGGGCTGTTTTGAATGTTGAGTGCATTGTATAAATTGATGCGTTTATCGTCTGAGGCTATTGCCAAAAGAGTTGAATTTTTGGCGAAAGCCAAAGCCGTAATTCCGGCAGTGCTGGCGTAAATAGTGGATTTGAGGGTTAAAAGATTGGTTACATTTAAAATATCGACCGTGCCATTGGCATAACCCACGCTTAGCCATTCTTGATTTTCGGACAACGCCAAAGCGGTAGCCCGTGTTTTCTTTGAAAAAACAATTTTCTTTTCGTAAGTTAATAAATTGACACTTATAATGTTGCCATCGTTGCAGGCGGCTATTAAAGTATTGTTTTTTTGCAGAAAAATAAAATGATTGATGCGCGATTCAAAGCCGATTTCAATTTCCAATTTGGGTTTTTTGCTGTCTAAGTTCCAAATTTTGAGCGTTGGTTGTCGGTCGGAAATGGCTATTTTGTTGCTGTTTAATCGAACCGCTCCGCGAATGTAATCGGAGTAATCGGGGAGTTTTTCGGCGTCGCCGTTGTCAAAATTCCAAAGGTAAACCGTTTTGTCTTCGTAACCGACAACAGCCGTTTTTTGGTCTAAAATAAAAGCCGAATTGAGCGGTACTTTGGAGGAATTGTTTTGATTAAAAAGCGGTTTTCCGCCTTTAAAATCGTATTTTTGAACGTTTCCCTGTTTAGAAACGGTTAAAAAATCATTTTCGTCAAGCGAAAAAGAAGTAAAATTTAATTTTTCGGTTTGAATTTGGTTTGAAACTCCTGCATTTAAAACGGCATAATTCAATGCCTTGTAAATTTCGGCATCTTGGGGATTTCCACCGTGCTGTTTGTTGAAAATGTAGGCTTGCTGAGCCAAAAGGAGATTGACTTGGGGGTCGTTGTAGTTTTGTTTAGCTTTTAGCGCAAGCGATTGAGCCATAGCCAAATAAGAGAGCGTGTTGGCGCGTTCGCGTTCGGCTTGAGCTATTTTCTTTTCTTCTTCGGAAATGATTCGGAGTTCGTCAGCTTTGTCGCGGGCTGTTTTTGCTTTTTCGGCTTCTTGCTTGGCGTAGGTTGAGCTAAGCTCGGCAAATGCACGCATTTTTTGAGCTTCGGTGCGTGCGCTGTCTGAAAGGATTTTTGCTTTCATGGCTTCGTAGGCATTTTGCTCGGCGCGTTTTTTCTCTTCTTTAGCCAGTTCGGTGGCTTCGAGTGCAATTTCTTTTTGCTCTTCGGCAATTTCTTTTTGCTGTTCGGCTTTTTTCTTTTGTTGCTCGATTAATTCGGCTTGCTCTTGAGCTAATAATTTTGCATGATTGGCAAAATAGGCTACTCCCGAAAGAATTAAAATGATGGCTGCCGCAGCTATTAGCAAAATAGTGCGCAAACGCTGCTGTTTGCGTTTGAGAGCTAATAAATGTTTGCTGCTGGCTTGTAAAAATTCGACTATTTCGTTTGAAAGTTTTTCGGCATTTTCCAATTTTTCTTCTTTCAGGTGCGAAGAATTATCGTATTTGGCTATCCAGTATTTGTTGGGTTTGCTTTTTTTGTACCAGTCTTCAAAATAAGCCAACGCTCCGGCTGCTAAAAGAAATCCGGTAGATTTGTTGTTTTCTTTCCAACGGTTTAGTTGGATTTGAAAATCTTTTAAATTGGACAAATTGTCCATTTCTTCGGCTTCCCAGTCTTGCAAATATTTCCAATTTCTGATTAAAGCCTCGTGAGTAATATCGAAGGTATCGTCGGCAGCAAGATATTGAGTGGCAATGTCTTCGTCGTTGATGAAGGGTCGCACGAAGGTGCTGTCTTGGAGGCGAAAAATATTCATCACTCCGCAAACGGTTTCGTAAGTAATGTGCGGAAGGTTAATGATTTGGGTTATTTCGCGCAAAGTCATTCGGTTGCGAACGGCTCGTCCTTCGTCTATTTTGGTTAAACTTTTGAATGCTATTTTTAAAATAAATTGTGCGTCTTGTTTGGTAATGTTTTGTTTAGCCCAATCTATTTTTTTTGAAAAATAATCGAAAGCCGTTTGGTAAAGAATGTTGGCATGAGTATTTAACACGTTGGTTAAAACGGGTTTGTCGTAATATTCTTGTCTGAAGTCTTCGATGTTGAGCAGCCATTGGTCGAAGAGTTCGCGGTCTTCTTTTTTTAATATTTTGCTTGGAATACCGGCTATTTTAGCTAAATGCAAAAGCCCTAATTCTTGGTTACCATCGTCTGCGGTTTTCCAAAGTCGATTCATAATGTGCTGCAACAAAGGCAACTGGTCGAAACCGTTTGGCAGGTCGTTGATTAATTTTTCCGAAAGGCTTTTTGAAACTTTTCCACCGGAAAGCACGGCGGGTTCTTCGATGATTTGTTGGAGTTCGTTTCGCTTTAAGCGGGGAACAAAAAATTGGCTAAAGCCAATAAATTCGGGCAAACCTTTAAATGCAACGCTCTGGCTGATGTAGTCTGAACGCATGGTAAAGGCAATGTAAATGGGCAAATCGGCGGCAGCGGCTATTTGAGCTGTTTCGAGCAACAAATTGATGGTGGTGTAAGCGTTGGTAGAGGGCTTGTTGTTTGTGAAATTTTCGGAATTTGTAAAAAACTCTTCAAACTGGTCGGCTAAAATGAACAGATTGGAGGCTTTTTGTTTCATGAGCTTTTGCTCTTCTTTGGAGGCTTTTGTCCATTTTTCGGATTCGTAGTCGATGTAAAAAGGGGAATTTTTATACAAATCGACCAGAGCGGAAAAACCGTAACTGAGTTCTTCTTCTACGTAATCCAATTCGAGTTCTAAATGTGTGGCTATGGTGCGTGCAAGGTTTTGCAAGGGGCTTCGCTCAGGGCGAAAGTCGGTGATGAGCCAATTGTTGAATTTTGCTCTGAAAAAACCGGCACGGGCATTGGGAATGACTCCGGCATAAACCAGGGAGGATTTTCCATCGCCCGATGCACCGGTAATCATAATGAATTTTTTTTCTTCGAGTTGTCGAATGATTTGCCTGATGTGTACTTCCCTTCCTTTGAAAAAAATGGACTCACTTTCGGTGAAGGGACGTAAACCCGGATATGGACAAATTTTCTTTTCCACGCTCTCTTTTTTTTTATTTTTATGCTTATTTTAAAAAAATTTACGCAAAGTTATTTTTGTTTTTCACGCAAAGACGCAAAGTTTTTTTTTATTTTTCACGCAAAGACGCAAAGTTTTTTTTTGTTTTTCGCGCAAAGACGCAAAGACGCAAAGTTTTTTTTATTTTCACGCAAAGACGCAAAGACGCAAAGTTTTTTTTTATTTTCACGCAAAGACGCTAAGACGCAAAGTTTTTTTTGTTTTTCGCGCTAAGCGCAAAGATGCTAAGTTTTTTTTTATTTTCACGCAAAGACGCTAAGACGCAAAGTTTTTTTTGTTTTTCGCGCTAAGCGCAAAGATGCTAAGTTTTTTTTTATTTTCACGCAAAGACGCTAAGACGCAAAGTTTTTTTTTATTTTTCACGCAAAGACGCTAAGACGCAAAGTTTTTTTTTATTTTTCGCGCTAAGCGCAAAGATGCAAAGTTTTTTTTATTTTTCACGCAAAGACGCTAAGACGCAAAGTTTTTTTTGTTTTTCGCGCTAAGCGCAAAGATGCTAAGTTTTTTTTTATTTTCACGCAAAGACGCTAAGACGCAAAGTTTTTTTTTATTTTCACGCAAAGACGCTAAGACGCAAAGTTTTTTACGTAAGGTTTTTATTTTTTATTTTATCTAATTGTACTTTAATTTCTAAAGGCATTAATTCGGAAGAAATTATCATCGAATCAACGTTGGGAATAGAAATTATTTTATCAGAATTTTTTTCAATTTGTGCATCGCCCAAGAATAAAACGGGTGTGGAGCAAGATGCGCCTCCGGTTTTGTTCCAAACTTGTTGCACAAAAGGCACTGCCCAGTCGGAAGTGCGATTGAAATAAATGACCAAAAGCTTGGTTTTGGCTATTTGCTGGGCTATAAAACTCAAATAATCGTCGGGCGAATTTTGAATGATGCCCAATTTGATTACTTTGGCTATGTCGCTAACCAATTCGATGATTTCGGCTGCCTCGTCTTCGTCTAAGTCGTTGTAAACAAAGAAAATATCGGTTTCTTCGATGTTTTTAATTTCTTTTTTGTCGGAAAGCATAATGGAACGCACGTCCTCGACAAAAACAACGGGCGAGTCTTGGTTTGAATAAACCATGTTGGTAGAAATGTTGTTTCGCACGGAATTGATAAATTCTTCTTGCGTTTCTTCAATAGGCTCATCGATAATGCTTTGCGGATACCAAATGAAAATTTTGGAAAGTGTGTTCTCGTTTTGAAAGCGTTGGGCAATGTAAAATTGAAATTCGCTGAGCGATTTTTCTTCTTTTGCATTAATGGCTTTTCCGTAAGAATGCCCTAAAATGTGAATGCTGCAATCGGCTTTTTTAATTTCGTTCATTATTTTTTGTTGCAAAGCCTCATTGTCAATCTCTTGGCTGTCTTTGTCTAAAAAAATAATTTCCATGCCGGCGCGCTTGAGTATTTTGCTCAAAAAATTCTTTGTCGGCTTCATTTCGTCCGAAACTTCCGATAAAAAAACCCGTATGGTTTCATTGTTTTTCGACATAAAAAAACAATTGTTAATTTTTAATTATGAATTTTTAATTATTAATTTTTAATTATTAATTTTTAATTATGAATTGTTATACTGAAAACGGGAACTTTGCCAAAGTTTAAACTTTGGCAAAGTTATCATTTACAGTTAAATACCATATACGTATTTTAGACGTAGAATATTGTATTTTGTTTTAAAAAAAAAGCAATATTTTTTTTTCAAAAGTAATCATTTTTATTTTTTTTACAAATAAAATTGGATTAAATTATGTTAATTTCGGTTTTTTAGTAAAATGATTGTCCGGTTTTGCGGTTTTTTTTTTACAAAATGGAATTGGACGGTGTTTTTTTTTAGGTTTTTGTTTGTTGGGGGTTTGCACTGCTTGCATTAAGGGGGTGCAAAGCTGCTTGGGGCTTTCTCATTGCTTCCGGAGGGTTCGCATAGCTTTTTTTAAGGGGTGCAAAGCTTTTTGGGGAGTATGTAAAGCATTATTTAAGGGGGTGCAAAGCTTCTTGGAGCTTTCTCAAAGCTACTTGGGGCTTTCTCAAAGCTAAATTAGGCTTTCTCAAAGCTACTTGGGGGTATATGCAAAGCTACTTGGGGGGGTATGCAAAGCTACTTGGGG
>DYNA01000064.1 GCA_020721325.1 Paludibacter propionicigenes | reverse complement strand
ATTTCAAAGAACGTAATAAAAAAGTGTCGAATATTTTTAATTAGCTACTTATTAGCGTTTTATTATTAACTTTATATTATCTTTGAACCGTATTTTATGAATTTTTTTAAAGAAATTTACAAATATTTTTTCCCTGATAGGGAAATATCTTATTTTGAAAAACTTAAAACAAGTTTTTTTATAATTACACTTTTTGTTGCTACTTTTTTGGTTATTATAATGCTCATATCCAATATATTAGCACCAAATGTAAATTCTTCTGTTTCCATATTAAGCCAAAGCATAGCTATTTCTTTTTTTATAATCACACTTTTTTTAATAAAATATTTTGGTCAAGTCAAAGCCGGAAATATTTTTACTTTTGCATTGTTAATTCTTACCTCCTTTTTTTTAACGGTTATAAATCACGATATTCAGGCTTTGTATAAATTTGTACAAGGTTTTTATACCATTATAGTTGTAATTGTTGGGAGTGTATTATTTGCATCACGAAAATATGTTATCGTATTTTTAGTCATTGTGTTGATTGGTTCATTTCGCCCTTTTTTGCACGCACAGCGTCATTTACCTGAGTTTGCCGACATAACAAAAGTGGGTTATATTCAGTATTTTATTTCGCTGATTATTATTTCCATAGTTGTTTATTTTGCATCAAAATTTTCGGAAGATGCTATTAAAAAAGTCGAACATGAGAATAAACTTAATAAACGGAAAAATATACAATTAAACCAAATGTTATTAGTGATTTCTCAAACATCAAAAGAGCTTGAAAATCTGGCAAAAACTATCAGCAAATCTACCGTAAAATTAAGTGAAAATACCAATGAACATGCTTCCAGTATTGAAGAACTTTCTGCAACTGTAGAGCAACTTTCGCAATCCATAGCTTCTAATGTGGAGTTTGCACAAAATACTGCCTTATCGGTACGCCGGACTGCTGCCTTGTCTGAGAGTAGTAAAAATGTGATTTTCAATACATTAAAATCAGTTGAAGAAGTTAATTCACAGGTTTCAATCATTCAAGAAATAGCAAATAAAACCGGATTACTTTCTATTAACGCTTCCATTGAGGCAGCGCGTGCAGGAGAAAGTGGAAAAGGCTTTTCTGTTGTAGCACAAGAAGTTAAAAAATTGGCTGAAAAAAGTGAAACCGGTGCAAAAGAAATTTCGCATTTGATTAATTCTACCATTTCCATTTCCAGAGATGCTTCAGAAAATTATAATAAAATAGCCAATGATATTAATTATATTGATAATTCGATAGAACATATTTCGGCTATAAATGTAGAGCAAAAATTGGGTGTAGAGCAAATAAATAATGCTTTAATTATGTTAAGTGCTAATTCTCAGAGCAATGCAACGCTTGCCTATGACTTAAATGAATTGCTTGTTCAGATTAAAAAAAATGTAGATAAACTTGAAAAACAATTAAAAATAGGTACTAAAGCATAATTTTGCCAGATAAGCACAAATTGTTAAAAATCAGTTTATTAACTTTGTTCTTATCTGGCTAAAAAAAATGTTATAAATTAAATCTTCGATTTTAATTCGTAGCGAGCTTTTAAATTTTGGTCGAGCGCATCTAAAAATTCTTCGGTAGTTAGATAATGTTTTTCTGTTAAATTTTTATCATAAATCAACAGTGCCAAATCTTTGGTCATTTTACCCGATTCTACGGTTTTAATGCAAACATCTTCGAGTGTTGTAGAAAAATCTATAAGTTCTTGATTTTCATCAAATTTCCCTCTGTAAGCCAAACCTCTTGTCCATGCAAAAATTGAAGCTATTGGGTTAGTAGAAGTTTTTTTGCCTTGTTGGTGCATACGATAATGGCGAGTTACGGTGCCGTGGGCAGCTTCCGCTTCCACTGTTTTACCGTCAGGAGTTACCAAAACGGAAGTCATAAGTCCCAATGAACCAAAGCCTTGAGCTAAAGTGTCAGACTGAACATCACCATCGTAGTTTTTGCAAGCCCAAATAAAACCACCTTCCCATTTCAAAGCAGCCGCCACCATGTCGTCAATTAAGCGGTGTTCGTAGATAATTCCGGCAGCATCGAAAGCCGCTTTGTAGTTATTTTGATAAATTTCTTCAAAAATATCTTTAAATCTTCCGTCGTAACGTTTTAAAATGGTATTTTTGGTGGATAAATAAAGAGGCCATTTTTTATCAAGAGCCATTTGGAAGCAAGAGTGAGCAAATCCGGTAATCGATTCGTCGGTGTTGTACATAGCCATTGCCACTCCGTCGTCTTTAAAATTGTAAACTTCGTAGCTTTGAATAGGGCTTCCGTCTTCGGGTGTAAAAGTAATTGTCAATTTTCCCTTACCTTTTACCACAAAATCGGTGGCTTTATATTGGTCGCCAAAAGCATGACGTCCGATAACTATGGGCATTGTCCAGCCGGGTACAAGTTTTGGAATGTTCTTAATTACAATGGGTTCGCGAAAAACGGTGCCGCCTAAAATATTACGAATGGTTCCGTTGGGCGATTTCCACATTTCTTTCAAATTAAATTCCGTTACACGATTTTCGTCGGGTGTAATGGTTGCGCATTTGATGCCAACACCGTATTTTTTTATTGCTTCGGCAGCATCTATTGTAATTTGGTCGTTGGTTTCATCGCGTTTTTCAATACCCAAATCGTAATATTTTATATCCAAATCGAGGTATGGAAGGATTAATTTTTCTTTGATAAATTGCCAGATTACTCTGGTCATTTCATCGCCATCAATCTCTACCACAGGGTTTTGAACTTTTATCTTAGCCATAGTTATAATTTTTATTTAGTTATGTTTGTATGTAAATATTTTAATTTTTTTGAGTGTGTAAAATTAACTTTTTTTTGAAAAATGAAAAAATATTTTTTTCAAAAAAATACTTTTTTTCAAAAAAAATATTTTTATGTTTTATCTAAAAATATATATATTTTACCGGATTAATTATTTATTTTGGGCAAGTTAAAAACTTTGTAAATTTTGTTATAAATTGGTTTAGGAAATTGAACAATCAACGTTTTTGCATCTATCCAATTCAAAACCCAAAGCATGTTTTGGCGCGAAATAGTTGTACAACCGGCACTTCCCGCGCCATTTTTGTCCCAAATGTGGAAGAAAATATTGCTTCCTTTTGCTTTTTTGCATTTTAAATTGTGGTCAATTCTAAAAATCCATTCGTAATAATAGCTCATTTTGTGCAGATTTTCAAACGATTGGTAATAAAATTGGTAAGTGGAATCGAGTAAAAGTGTGTCCACTATTTGATTGTAAAATGTGGAACTAACATCATCTACGGCATGTAGAGAAGACGTTATTTGTCTGTAATTCAATTTATTGCCACAAAACAAAATCGAATCGTAACCCATGATTTGGCTAATAGAAAAAATTCCGGCAGGTGATTTTTTGTCGCCTTCTTTTTTTTGTGGGAAATCTTTGAAATTGAATGTTTTAATGGAATCGTGTAAACCCAAACCCATACCAAATCCGTTATTTCCGATTAAACCGGAAATTGTTTTTTCTAATTTGAGCCATTTATATTTCTTTTTTTCAAAAAAATAAATTTCAACGTGTTTCGTTTCCCAGTTTTTGGCTAAAACCAATATAATTTTTTCGGTATTTTCAATTTTTTTTTCAAAAAAAATATTTTCTGAAGTTTTATTTTCAAAAGTGCATGAAATTAAAAATATCGAAAAAAAGAGAATAATATTTTTTGCCATTTTCAAAATATAATTTTTTTTTGTAAAAATACATTTTTTTCAAATAAAAAAATAAAAAAAGCACTGCAAAAAATGCAGTGCTTTGGAAAAATGGTGTTTCTGGAATTTTAATTGTAAAGTTATATTTTGTTAAAAAAACTTATCGCGTATGTAAATATCTATCAACAAGGGTTTTAATTTCGTTATTTTTTCCGTATAATCGTTCGCTCAGGTCAATGTCGTGATACGATTTGAGTTTTTTAATTACTTCCATAAGCGTTCCGCGCGGGAAAATATTATTTTTTTCAAACAGTAAAATATTATCGTTGAGCAGTTCTGCCGATTCCCAGCAGGATTCGGGTAAACTTGTGAAATCCACTACTTTAGCTTTGTTTTCTTCGGCGTGAATGTTGTAATCAACATACAGCATTTCAGCCAATTGCAATGAATTTTGCATTTCCAAACCGTGTTGAGCGGCAACAACCAAGCCGGCAAGCAGCATGTAAATGTCGGCAGAACCGTCAGGCGCTCTAAATTCAACGGTTTGCTTGCTGTTAAGTGGAGTTTCGATTTTGGGTTGCTGCGGATTGGCTTTAGAAATCATTCCTTCGGCATTTTGCAACCAGCCCAGTGGCACGCGCACCAAAACCGAACGGTTTCGGTCGCCCCAGCAAACGGTTGTAGGTGCTTCTTGGTGCGGCACGAGGCGCAAATACGAGGTAGGCACTGTATTTCCAAAGGCTGTAAGTGCGCCGGCTAAGTCTAAAATTCCGGCTATCATTTGTTTGGCTATTTGGCTTAGTTTTCCATTTTCCGACATTACATTTTTTCCTTCTTTCTCTAAAAGCATGTGAATGTGCATTCCATTTCCGGCTTTTCCAACGCTAATTTTTGGAGCAAACGTAATAGTAACTCCGTATTTGTCGCCCAACATTCTCAAAATCCATTTCGAGAGCATCACCATATCGGCGGCTTCGATAACGCTTGTGGGCAAAAATTCGATTTCGTGCTGTTCAAAATATTTATTTTCGGTGTTAAAACAGCCCACTTCGGAGTGCGAATATTTAATTTTTCCGCCGCATTGAGCTATTAATCGCATGGCTTCAATTCGCAAATGTTCCCATTTTGTAAATGGGTGCGAGTCGTGGTAACCTTTTTGGTCTGAAGTGGGATAAAGGTCGTTAATGTCGCTGATAACGTAGTACTCCAATTCGGCTAACGCTTTGAATTTGAAGCCGGTTTTGCTCGAAAACTCTTTGTCGGCTTTAATGAGAATGTTTTCGGGCGAGCTGGCAAGCGGTTCGCCGTCGCTGTTGAAAAACGAGCAAAAAATATCTACCGTAGGCACTTGCGCAAATGGATTTAAGTAAGCCGTTTCAAAACGCGGAATGATGTACAAATCGCTCGAACCCGCTTCAATAAAGGAAAACAAACTCGAACCATCGACTCTTTCGCCCGTTGTAAGAATATTTTCTAAATGCTGTTTGCTTGTTATTACAAAATTTAATGTTTTCAATTTTCCATCGCCTGCGGCATATCTAAAATTTATCATTTCTATATCGTTTTCGATGATAAATTTAATAATATCGTCTTTGGTAAATTCTTCGCAAGGTTTGTTCAGATACCGAATTAATTTATTTGGATTGAATTGAATTTCAGTTTCTTTCATGTGCTTTATTGTTTTATAAATGTTGGTTCTTGTAAAATTAACTATTTAAAAATTGGATTTTATTCGGTCAATTGTTTTTTATTTAATAAATTATAAAATGGTATATTTACAAAAAAATAAAATTTAGATTATTTTATGTAAATAACAATATTTCAATTAATTAATAAAAAAATTAGAACGATATATTTATTTTTTATTTACCTGTTTTTTTATTTTTTTTATTTAAAGGAAAAAATAAAAAAAAGTGAACAAATATAGATTAATTTTTTTTTTTTCTTTTACAAAAAAATATGTTACAAAATATATTTGCTGCTGTTAAAAAACATATTTTTTGTAAAACAAAAATATTTCCTTTGTAAAAAATTGATTTTAAATGTTTTATTTTGTATCAAAAATATTCGTTTTTTTAATATCTCCCTTGTTTTATCTATTTTTGTTTTTAGGGATTGGTTTTTTCTCAAAAAATAAAAATAAATACATTGTAGTTTCTTTTGTTTTGCTCTATTTTTTCAGTTGTCCGTATATTTTTAATCAAGTGGCTCAAAAATGGGAATCTGAACCAAAAGAAATGTCAAAAATCGGCAAGTTTGAATATGGAATTTTGCTTGGTGGAATTTTAAGTGTGGACAAAACTAATTCAGAAATCCGATTTTCGGGTAATTCGAGCCGACTTTTATATACCGCCGAACTATTTCATAATAAGAACATTAGTAAAATATTTATTTCGGCAGGTGGCACTGATACATTAAAAAAAAATAGAATTGAAGCCCAAGTTATAAAGCAAAAATTAATCTCTTTGGGTGTGCCAAGTGATAGTATTTTAACCGAAAATAAATCGCTAAATACTTATCAAAATGCACTTTACAGTTCAAAAATTTTGGAAAAAGAGAAACCCGAATCGAGTTTTTTACTTATAACTTCGGCTTATCATATCAAACGCGCAAAAGCATGTTTCAAAAAGCAAGGCTTTGATATTGAATGCTTTCCGGTAGATAAATTGGGCGATTCGCCACGTTTTGTTTACAGCCAATTTTTTCCGCAGCAAGCGTTATTTTATAAGTGGGACTATATTTTGCATGAAATATTTGGTTTTATAGTTTATAAAGTGGTTGGTTATATTTGAAAGGTTTGTATTTTATTTTTTTTTTATAAGAACATTTTAAATAAAAAAAAAATTTTATAAATACAAAAAAAATATAAAAATTTGTAAAATAATAATAATTGAGCAAAAAACAAAGAACTATTTGATTTATTGGATTTTAACTATAATTAAAAAGTTCTAAATAAAAAGGATTTGAATAAATTTTTTTTGATAAATAAGATTGAAAAAAAAAAATAGTATTTTTATAAAAAAAAATATTTATCTTTGATTATTCAAATAGCACAATTTTGAATTTGGATAAAATATAAATATGCTTTCAAAAGAAGAAATTTCATTATTTATAAATGTTGTAAAGAAAGTATCCACTTACGACTTTTCAGATTACTCCGAGCGTTCCTTTGCCCGACGGATTGATAAAATCTTGTCTGACAACAAAATGGAAATGTCTGCTTTGATAACCAAAGTAAAAAGTAATCCGGAATTTTTAGAAAGAGTAGTAAAAGATATAACGGTAAATACAACAGAATTGTTTCGCGACCCAGCTACATGGCAAGCTTTGCGTTTTCGAGTGTTAAATAAGTTTGAAAATCAAAGTGTTATCAATATATGGCATGCCGGTTGTTCAACCGGACAGGAAGTATATTCGATGTTAATTTTATTAAATGAGATGGGTTTATTTGAAAAAGCAAATGTTTTTGCAACAGATTTGAACAGCGACGTACTATCAATAGCTAAAAAAGGTGAATATAAATACCGATTTAATATTGATTATTTAGATAATTTTGACAAAGTAATAAATGAAAACCCTTTTAATTATGAAGACCAAGTAAGTGTAGCTTACTCAAAATATTTTCAGATTGACCAAACTCGTGATTTGTTGAAAATGAACGATTTTTTGGTAAATAAACCCCTTTTTAGAAAACAAGATTTGATAAATGACGGGAATATTTTTTATACAAAATTTGATTTGATTTTATGCAGAAATGTATTAATTTATTTTAATCACGAGTTACAAACTCGAATTTTTGAAATGTTTCATCAAAATTTGTTTGCAAAAGGTTATTTGGTGTTGGGCGCACATGAAAGCATGTTGGGTCCGGTAGCATCAAAATATGTAAGAAAAGGTTTGTTTTACGTTAAAAAGTAGTGTTTTATTATACCAAATCATAAAATCTTGTTATATTTCAATGGACGAAATTACAAATATAGGCATAATTGAATATAGGAATATATTAAAAGCAGTAAGCGAGACTCATGGCATTGATTTTAGCCACAAGTCGTTTACAGCTTTTGTGCGAAGCATTGAAAGAGCGATGGCTTTAAATAATATTCGCGGCACAGAGAGTTTAATTTCAATTTTAACAACCAATAAAAATTTTATACATCGATTTATTTCCGACATTTCGATAGAAGAAACTGAAATGTTTAGAGACCCAAATTTATGGTTAGAACTTAGAGATAATATTATACCGCAATACTTAAAGAAGGGTTGCAATATTTGGGTACCCGAAGTAACATCGGGTGATGAATTAATCACCCTTACCATTGTGTTGAAAGAGTTAGATATGCTCAGCGATGTACGTATTACAGCTACTTGTTTTGGTAGAAATCAAGTAGATATAATTAAGGAAGCTGTTTTTCCGATGAAAAAAATGGAAGTAAATACAGCAAATTTTGCACGCTACAACAGCAAATTAAATTTGAAAGATTTTTATATTGAAAAAAATAACAAGGCATATTTTGATAAAGAATTAATACGAAATGTGAATGTGAAGCAGTTTGAATTTATAGTAGATGAAACACCGCAAAATATAAATATGGTTTTGTATAGAAACAAGATGATTTACTATAACAAGCGCATGCAAAATTCGATATTAAATAAAATAACAGACAGCATGATTACAGGTGGCATTTTCATTTGTGGAGTAAAAGAAAATTTGGAAAGTTCGAACAACGAAAAAAGTTTTGTGGTAATTAATGAAAGTGAAAGCATTTACAAAAAAATCAGTTAAATTTTTTTTGTTCATTTATTTTCTTTCGTAAAAATAAAATTAAATAATTGTTTTGTATAGAAATAAAAAGAAATATAAAAAATGAGTTATAAAGCAGTAATAATAGGAGGTTCGGCAGGAAGTTTTCAGGTAATAACCAAAATCCTTGCAAATATACCGGCAGGTTTTGATATTCCTATTTTTTTATGCCTACACCGCTTGAAACACGTAAGAACCGGATTTGAGGAAGCTCTTTCAATTAAATCGACTTTACCTATAATAGAACCTTATGATAAACAGCATATTAGACCCGGGAAAATTTATTTAGCACCGGCAAATTACCACATGTATATGGAATTGGGTAATACTTTTGCGTTATCAACCGAACCGCCTGTAAATCACTCGCGTCCTTCTATCGATTTGTCTTTTTTTTCGGCGGCTTATACATATAAAAATAAATTAGTTGGTATTATTTTGTCGGGAGCCAACAAAGATGGTGCTTTGGGACTAAAACAGGTTAAACTTGCCGGTGGCACTGCCATAGTGCAAGACCCCAACGAATGCCAAGTGAAAACAATGCCTACAGCAGCTATGGCTGCCACCGATGTAGATTATATTTTCACTACCGACCAGATAATCAGTTTTTTAAAAAAGATTTGATTTTCAAAATAAATATCATTTATGATTATAATTTTTTAGTTATGAAAAATATACGTAATCTTTCGGTTCTTGTTATTACTCTGCAAACTTTTTTAGTTTTAGCTTATTACTTTGTTGAAAATATTCAATATAAAAGCTTTATTAATTTTTATTTACCACTAATTTTATTAATTACAGCTTTTTTTCTTTTGGTTTTTATTTTTGTTTTGAATAGAAAAATAAAAGCTATAAAAGAAGAATTACTTTTGCACAAACAACAAGAGTTGAGTCATAACGAGCTTGTGCAAAATGAAAGTGAGCATAAAGCCGAGAATGTAATTAATTATACTTCTATTGTAGAGCGAGTTACGTCAAAACTTCAAACCGATTCGAAGAATCATTATTTTGATACTTTACTATCGAATTTATCGAAAGAACTAAGTGGAGTTCAAGCAGTTGCATTTCTATTTAATCGTAAAAATGAACTATTTGAGCTTGTAGGTAAATATGCTTATTATTCAGAGCGTTTAATTGAACCAATAAAATTTGGAATTGGCATTTCAGGGCAAGTGGCTAAAGACCGCAAAATGTTGATTTTAAGTAATGTACCCGAAAATTATGTAGAAGTAGTTTCCGGTTTAGGCAATAGTTCGCCAAAATACCTTCTTATTTATCCTATTGTAATTGATAATCAAACGATAGGTCTTATTGAAATTGCTACTTTTGAAGCTTTAAATAAAAGTGTAGAAGTTATTTTTAATAAAATTTTTGAAAAATTAACTCCAGAAATTCAGAATTTTTTATAAAAAAGTAAAAATATATTTTTTCTTATGAATTTTAATGTAAAAATAGTAAAATTGGGTTTATTTTCAATAATACCAATGGCTTTTTTATTGTTTTATTTGTGGTTAGGCTTAAATCAGACACCTTATTTTCATAGTTATAATTCCGACCCGCAGTACATACATATTTTTTCAGCGTTAAATTTATCTCAAGGAATTTTTGAAATTGGCAATTTGGATAATCCCGGAACACCATTACAAGTGTTTGAGGCTGTGGTTTAAGGTTTTGTATTTATTTGAAGTATGAATGTTTTTAATTATACCCCGATACTTACTTTTATCCTTGGGCAGAATGCAATTCTGCCTATTCATGGACTGATACTTTATCTTTTTCTCAAATTTTTGAAAAAAAAAGGCAAATTTTATTTTATGGAAATCATTTAACTTTGGGTTTACCTTCTTTTTTTAATTATTCAAAAGGCGATACAATTGGTATAAAATCGAAATTAATTTATGAATTAGATGGTCAAAGAATATATTTAATTGAAGCCATTCGTAATTCAGAAAAGTAATTTTTTTAGTTTAAAAATAAAAGAAAATCAACTTATGAAAGAAAAGTTTTTAGGTAAAAATATCCCCTTTGTTTTGTTTATATTCATTTTCTTTGCAGCGGTGTTTTTTCAATTAATGCACGATGGAATGTTTATGGACGCCATGCTCTATTCGAGTGTTTCGCATAATTTAGCAAATGGTATGGGAACTTTTTGGTTTCCACAGTTTGGACTAACAAAAATAGGTGGACTTGATGCTTTTCATGAGCATCCGCCTTTGGTTTTTGCAATTCAGTCGGTATTTTTCAAAATTTTGGGAAGTAGCATTTTTGTAGAGCGATTTTATACTTTTTTAATGTTAATTTTTACCACTTTTTTTATTTATAAAATTTGGATTTCAATTCATTCAGAGCAAAATGAATATAAGTCATTGGCTTGGTTACCAATTATTTTCTGGATAACAATTCCTGTAATTCTTTGGACTTTTTCAAACAATATGCAGGAAAATACTATGGGAATTTTTACAATTGCATCAGTTCTTTTAAGTTATATTTCGTTTAAAGCGAAAAAGAAAGTTTTTTTCTGGATTTTTTCAGGTTTTTTGATTGTATTGGCTACTTTAAGTAAAGGTATTCCCGGTTTTTTTCCATTAGCTGTCCCTTTTTTGTATTGGATCGCTACACGTCAGATTTCATTTAAAGTAGCTCTTATTCAGACTTTTACAATGCTTTCTGTTGTTATATTAGCATATACAGTTTTGTTCATTGTTCCTGAAAGCGGAGAAAGTTTGAGAGTTTATATTTTTAAAAGACTTTTAGAACGTGTAAACCATGCTCCGACAGTAAGCAGTCATTTATATTCTTTGTATCGTATTTTTAGCGAATTAATACCGGCTTTTTTTATTTTAATACTGATTTGGATTGTTGCACGTAAAAATAAATTTGAATATTCTCTTTCCAATTTTTATAAGCGCGAAGCTATCTTTTTTGTTTTGATTGGATTTTCCGCTTCAGTGCCTTTAATGCTTACCTTGGTGCAAAAAGGATTTTATTTAACACCCTCTTTCCCCTATTTTTCTATTGGGATTGCTTTATTTTCAATGCCTTATATTAAGCAAATATTGGAAAAAATAAATCTAAAAAGCAATGCTTTGCGATACATTAATTTTTTATTATTAACTTTTATTTTGAGTATTTTAATTTTTTCATTTATCGAAAAAGGTAAACCAAGTAGAGACCATGAGCTTTTAAAAGATGTATATATTTTTGGTAAAACAATTGATGAACCAGTTATTTCTGCATCTTTAGAAGCCCGAACAAATTGGAGCTTATTGTGTTACATGGTTCGTTATTTTAATATCGATATGGAAGTTAATCAAAAGCATAAGTATTTAATACTTGAAAAGAATCAAAAAACAGATTCTCTTTTTAAATTTGAAAAATTAGATTTAGAAACAAGTAAATACGATTTATACATTCAAAAAAAATAATATATTTTTATATATAAATATTTTTTTAATACAAATTTATAAAATTATAAAACTAAATGATTAATAATAAACGAATAGCCATTGTGCTTCCGGCTTATAACGCGGCACTTACACTTGAAAAAACTTATAACGAAATTCCTTTCGATATAGTAGATGAAGTCATTTTAACAGACGACAATAGCAAAGACAACACCGTAGAAGTGGCTAAAAATTTGGGCATTAAGCACATCATACAGCATGAAAAAAATAGAGGGTACGGAGGAAATCAAAAGTCGTGTTACAACAAAGCATTGGAATTAAATGCTGATATTATTGTAATGCTTCACCCTGATTATCAATACACTCCAAAATTATTACAATCCATGTGTTATCTTATAGCCAACGACGTGTATCCCGTAGTTTTAGGCTCGCGAATTTTAGGAAAAGGTGCTTTAAAAGGCGGTATGCCCCTTTACAAGTATATTTCTAATCGCTTTCTTACTTTTACTCAAAATTTATTAATAAATCAGAAATTATCTGAATATCATACTGGATACAGAGCTTTTAGGTGTGATGTATTAAAAAATATAAATTACAATATTAATTCAGAAGATTTTGTTTTTGACAATCAAATGTTGGCTCAAATCTTCTTTAAAGGTTATGAAATAGCTGAAATTACTTGCCCTACAAAATATTTTGACGAAGCTTCTTCCATAAATATTAGACGCAGCATTAAGTATGGTTTGGGTGTTTTACATACTTCTTTAATGTATCGTTTGGCAAAATGGAAAATAATTAAATATAAAATATTTTCATAAAATAATATTTTTTTAGACGCTTTAGTGTTTTTTAACACTAAAAGTGTCTAAAAATTTTATTCATAAAAACTTTGCACCGCAAGGGTGTAAGAGTTTAAGCCAAAGCCTGTTATCGTACCTCTACAAACCGATGATAAATACGAATGATGCCTAAAACTTTCTCTTTTAGCCGTGTTGGAAATGTGAACTTCTACTACGGGAGTTGTAATGGCTTTAATGGCATCGGCAAGTGCTATTGATGTATGACTATAAGCTCCTGCATTGAAGACAATTCCATCGTAAAAAAAACCTACTTCATGCAATTTGTCAATTAAATCCCCTTCTTTATTCGACTGAAAATGTTCTATTTGCGCTTTTGAAAATTTTGTTTTCAAATCGATTAAAAAATCGCTAAAATTAATATTTCCATAAATCGAAGGTTCGCGAGTACCTAATAAATTCAAATTAGGACCATTTAAAATTAATATTTTCATTCTTTTTTGTTATAAAAAGTTATTTTTTTTTTTTTTTATTTATAAAAAAATATTCAATTTTAAATTGAATTATAAAAAATTATATTAATATTATATTCAAAAAAAAGAGATTAAAAAAATATTTTACTTTTTGTGAAAATAATGAATATTGATATTTTAACTTTGTACAAATATTTATTTTTTTTACAAAAAAAAAAAATATATTGAATTATTTTTTTGTAAATATTTTTTTTATTTAACTAACAATTTTTTAACTTTGTGTTTTATTTTTTTACTAAAAAATATATAAATGAAAAAAAATTGCTATTTTTTCCTTTTACTTCCATTAATTTATGCTTTTTCATGTGAAAAAAATAAAAATATTTCGCCTATTGAAAAGCCTCAAATTGAAGATACTGTTTCACAAATTATTAAAGATGAGATAATTATACTGCATACCAATGATATGCATGGTTCTATTGCTAATTTTGCACGTTTGGCTTTTGTAGTGGATAGCATCGAAAAATTACATGAAAATGTTTATTTGTTTTCTGCCGGCGATATGTTTAGCGGCAATCCGATAGTGGATATGCACGATGATAAAGGTATGCCTATGGTGGATTTAATGAATTTGGTAGGTTATGATTTGGCTACTTTGGGTAATCATGAATTTGATTATGGGCAAGATATTCTAAATAAGAGAATTGCACAAGCTCAGTTTCCAATTATTTGTGCCAATGTAAAAACCGAAACGGGTAGTTTAGTTTCTTTAGAGTCTTATTATCAGTTTGTTACAAAAAAGAATACGAAAATTTCAGTTTTAGGTTTGCTTGAGAATTTTAGTAATAATTATATTCCTGCCACTCACCCTTTAAAAGTGCAAGGTTTAGTTTTTGATAATCCATTTTCCACTGCTCTAAAGTATAATTTTTTAACTCCTCAATCAAATATTTCCATTGCTTTAAGTCATTTGGGATACGAAGCTGACCAGATTTTAGCTAATCAAAGTACTCAATTTCAATTTATTATAGGTGGACATAGTCATACCAAGTTATCAAATTTTACGGTATTAAATTCCACCTCTATTGCTCAGGCTGGTTCAAATTTAAAGTATTTGGGCGAGATAAAAGTAAAACTTGAAAACGGAAAAATAACCGAAAAAAGCTATCATTTAATCTATTTAAGTTCTAATGGTGGTAAAAATGAAACAATAGCCGAAAAAGTGGCTCAATATAACGATAATCCTAAATTTCAGGAAGTTATAGGAACTGCTCAGGAGAGTTTTGGTGGAAAAGAAGAATTGGGCTGTTTTTTTACAGATGGCTTAACGCATCGTCCGGAAGTTGAAATTGCTTTTCAAAATGACGGTGGTATTCGCATTGGCAGCATTGCACAGGGCGATATATCTATGATGCAGGTTTTTCAACTTGACCCATTTGGCAATGGTTTGCTTTCGCTCGAAATGACAACTGCCGAAATTCGCTCGCTTATTAGCAATAGTTTTTATAATGGTGAACCCGGAATCAGAGTTTCGGGTATTCATTATACGGTTGTTATAACTTCCGGACAAATTTCTAATATTAAATTACAACATTACGATGGCAGTTTTTTAGACGAAAATAAAACTTATAAAGTTGGTTTAAGCGATTATATTTACAATTCTTACACTTTTGACCATCAAAATGAACCAATTTCATTAGGAATTACTACGGCAGAATCGATAATTGAATTTCTGAAAGATGTAAAAATGGTCAATTACAAAGGTGAAAAACGTATTTTTGTAGAAAATAATTAGTTTTCTTTTTCTTTTTTTCAAAAAATAAATAAATAAAGTGTTATTTAATTTAAAACAAAGTGTTATTATTTTATTATTGTTCAGAAATAGTATTATAAATTATCAGTTTATAAAATAAAATTTGATTAAAATTTTACAGTAATTTTTAAATTGACTCTGCGTTTTGTAAGTCTGTCTGGCACAGCAAATTGGTTAGGAACATCGTTTGAAACAATTGTACTGTTGGGGACTACTTTTATCCATGTGTAAGAAATGGTATTGTTTATTCCTAATAAATTAAAAATTTCGAGGCTTAAATCCATGTATTTCAAATGTTTAAAAACGGGTTTGCTAAATTCAATATTTTGTTTTTTGTCAATTAAAAGTTTAGAAAAACCAATATCAACTCGCTTATAATCAGGAAGATTCAAATAAGGATTTGGATATTTTTGTTCAGGTACGCCAATTGGTAAACCGGTGCCATAAAAAAGCATCAATTGTAAACTCCAAGTTTCATTATTCGGAATGTAATCTTGAAAAAATAATCCTACACTAATTAATTGATTGTTAGGTCTTTCTATAAAACCTTTATCATCTTCACTAATGTTTTCTTTCGTTTGCATAAGCGAAAAACTGAGCCAAGAATCCACGCCTGCAACAAATTCGCCATTGAGTTTTAAATCCATGCCGGCAGCGTAACCCGTAGAATGTAAGTGTGGAAAATAGCGAATGTTCACATTGTCAAGTTCGTAGGGAATTAAATTACTTAAATGTTTGTAATACAATTCACTAACTAATTTAAATGGTCTTTCCCATGCTTTAAAATTAAAATCGCTGCTTAATACAAAATGTATGGATTTTTGTGCTTTAACTTCTTGATTAATAGAGCCATCTGTATTTAAAATTTCTTTAAAGAAGGAAGGCTGGTAATACACACCTGTAGAAAATCGAAATAATAAATCAGCGTTCCAGTTTGGTGTATAAGCAATTGATAGTCTTGGACTTATTAATAATTCTTTTCCAAACGACCACCAAGAAAATCGCAAACCACCCGAAAAGAAAAAATTTAAGTAATTTAATTCATCTTGTAAAAAAACAGATATTCTATAACTTTCTAATAAATTCTTAGCATTTAAGCTATTAGCTAAAATTAAATCTTTCTCGGTGTTAGGAATTGTTAAACTATTTGGTATTGAATATCCGGCAGAATCGAGCATATACCATTCATTTATAGAACTTTCGATGTTTTCAAAATTAAATTTTATTCCCCAAGAGAAAGTATTTTTTTCATTAAAAATTTTCCCCCTGTGTTCCAAACTGTAAACTTCTGTAAATAATTTATTGCGAGCATGGTCTATGTAACGTCCTATTCCTAAGCTCATTAAACTATCACCCAACGTTTCAGAGCCAATTTGTTTATCGAGTTGATTGAGCGAATAACGACCTGAAATATCGTATTTTACAAACTCAGAATTACTAAAAGCTGAAGCCGTTAATTTCAGTTCTGTATTGAAATGAGGTTTGTAAATGGCACTAAATGAACCACTTGATGTGTAAAAGCGGTCTGATTCTTTGCCATCGAAATCGATATAAAGCCCAACTGCATTTTGAATAGTTCCAAAACTGGTATGTCTTTCTTGTGGTGAAAAACTAAAAGTATTATCGGAAAAATAGGCTAAAATATTAAATTCCAATCTTTTAGTGGCTTTATAACTTGCAAAAATTTGAGCATCGGCAAAGCTCGGTTGATATTCGCCTACCGTTTCAAGAGAAGTGAGTAAATATTTAGAAGTTTTGTAACGTGCGCCGACTAAAAGTGATAATTTTTTATTCTTATTAGCTCCTCCTAAAAAGACACTTCCACCTAAAAAACTCATAGAAAATCCACTTTCAAAATTTTGTGGTTTTCGGTATTTTATATCCAAAACCGAAGCCATTTTATCGCCGTATTTGGCTTGAAATCCACCCGCCGAAAAACTTACTGCCGAAACTAAGTCGGGATTTATAAAAGACAATCCTTCTTGCTGTCCGGCACGAATGAGCATGGGCTTATATATTTCAATATCATTTACATAGATTAAATTTTCGTCGTAGCTGCCACCGCGCACCGAATATTGTGAACTCAATTCGGTATTCGAGGCAACACCTGCAAATGTTTTTATAAGCGATTCTATTCCACTGGTAGTACTTGGAATTTTTATGGCAAGTTGCGGATTGAGACGCGAAATATTTTCGTTACGAAACTTATTATCAATGATTTCTATTTCGTCAATATCTTGAATATTTTGTTTTAGTACAATATTTATTTCCTTATTTTCGGCTTTCGCCAAAAAAAGTTTTTCTTCGTGTGTAACGAAACCCGTAAACGAATAAATTATTGTAATGTTCTTATTTATAGGAACTTTTAATTCATACAATCCTTCTGAATTGCTTACACTTCCACTTTGGCTTCCCTTAATGCTTACATTGGCAAAAACGATGGCTTCGCCTTTGTTGTCTGTTATTTTACCACTTATAAATGCTTCATTCTGAGAGAATAAGCTATTTGTAAAGGCTAATAAAAAAAGTATGCTAATGATTGTTTTTTGCATTAATTTTTTTGTTAATTTTTTTGTAAAAATAATAAACTCATGTTAATTGAAAAAATATTTTAAAAAAATTATCACCGAAAATTTTATTTGTTAAAAAAAAAGTTAATTTTGTATGTAAAAAATGAAAAATAAAGAATAATCGAAATTAAAAAAAGCAGATTATTTTTATTCTTTTCAAAAAAAAAATTAAAAAAAGTGATATAAAAATATACGTTAGAAAATAAAATTAAATGACTCCATTTTTAAAAGAAGTAGCACTCGAAGTGCTTGAAAAATACGAAGATAACTTTGCCAATGTTCATTTTGTGTTTCAAAACAAACGCGCAGGAGTTTACTTTAAACAATATTTAGGTAAAATTGCAGGTCGAACGATTTGGGCACCCAATGTTTATGAAATGCAATCGTTATTAAAAAAATTTACCGGATTAATTATTCCCGATGACTTAACTTTAATCTATGAATTGTACTTAGCTTTTAATCAAGTAAATAAAGTACAACAAGCCGATGCGCTTTCTTTTTACGATTTTTTTGGAATAGGAGAGATTATTTTAAGCGATTTTATTGATTTGGATTCGTATTTGGTTGATGTTAAGCAAGTTTTTAAAAATATTAAAGACCTAAAAGAAATAGATAATCATTTTAGTTTTTTTACAGAAGAGCAAAAAAAAGCCATTAAACTGTTTTGGTTAAACTTTAGTGAAGAAAAAAATAGTAAAGAAAAAGAAAAATTTTTAAATTTATGGAATAAATTACCTGCTATTTATTCCGTTTTTACTCAAAAATTGCTCAATCAAAAACTTGCACATAATGGGTTGATTTATAGAGAGATGGCTAATAAAATAGCCAATAATAATTTGAATATTAAAACACAAGATAAGTTTTTATTTATTGGTTTTAATGCTTTAAACACAGCTCAAGAAAAACTTTTTGAGTATTTAAAAAAACTTGGCATCGCTGAATTTTATTGGGATTCTGATAAATATTACATTGAAGATGAACATCAGGAAGCCGGTCTTTTTTTGCGGAAAAATATTTTACGTTTTTCAGGAAAAAATTATTTCATTCCAAATCATTTAGACCCCAATTATAAACGTTTTAAAGACTTTGCAAATACCGAAAAACCAATTTATGATGATAAAAAAATACAACTTATTGGTGTTTCGCTCGAAGTAGGTCAAGCGAAATTATTGTCTCAGATATTAAATCAAATATCAGATAATCAAAAGCTTAATGATGAAGGTATCCATTTAAATCAGACAGCAATTGTTGTTGCAAATGAAGATTTTCTTTTTCCGGTGCTTTATTCACTGCCTTCGGAGATACAAAATTTTAATGTAACTATGGGATATCCCTTCAAAAACACACAATTATACGCTTTTTTGAATCAATATTTAAACCTTCATAATACAAAAAGTAGTACTAAGAATAAGAATTTTTATTATAAAGAAGTATTGCATTTGATTCAAAATCCAATTACTCGGAAAATTGATGCAGAAATTGCTAAAGATATTGAAAATGTGATAATTAATGAAAACATTATTTTTGTAGAAGGCGATTTTATAGCCGATTTTCCGTCTGTATTTTTACATTTACTTTTTACTCCTGTTGCTACTGCTACCGATTTGTTAGATAATTTAATGGAAATCTTATATTATATTTTTGATGTTAATTCAAGCATAAATAACTCTAAAACTGTAAGTTATGAAAATGAATACATTTATAATGCTTACACTACATTAAACCATTTGAATGATGTTGTATTGAGTACAGATTTAAAAAATAATCTGACAATTCCATTGATAGCTAAAATCATAAAACAGCAATTTGAAGTTATCAGAATTGCCTTTGAAAGTAATAAAATTGATGGTTTACAAGTAATGGGTGTACTCGAAACTCGCAATTTGGACTTCGAAAATCTAATTATTATCGGAATGAATGAAGGAATCTGGCTTAGTAACAACCGACCGCCAAGTTTTATTTCCGAAAATCTACGTTTTGCGTTTAATATGCCTGTTTTAAAGCAACAAGATGCCATTTATGCGTATCTTTTTTATCGATTGATACAAAAAGCTAAGAAAATAACCATTCTTTACAATAATATTACTGGTTACAATTCAAGTGGCGAGTTGAGTCGTTTTGCCCAACAACTTATTTATGAGTCGGGATTGCCTATTGAACATCTGCAATTTAAACAGCAGCTTAAACCATTGAAAAATAGCGAAATAACAGTTAATAAAAATTCTGATATTTTAAATATATTAGATAAATATACAATTGACAATAATACATTAAAAAAATCTTTTTCAGCCTCGGCTCTTAATACATATTTAGATTGCGGCTTGAAATTTTATTTTAAGTATGTTGCTGGTTTTCAAGAATCTCAGGTAGTTGAAGAGGAAATTTCATCAGCCACCTTTGGTACGCTTTTGCACGATACCATTGAAAAAATTTACAAAGATTTCGTTCAGAAAAATAATCGCCAACTGATTGAAAAAGAAGACTATGAAATGATTTTTACAACAGTAGAATCTTTTTTAAGCGAAACTTTTTCAGAAATACTTTCAAACAACAATCCTAAATTTCAGATTGATGGCAATAGATTGATAATTAAGGAAATAATTAATAAGTACATTCAAAATATTTTAAAATATGACAGGCAAAATTCACCTTTTGAAATAGTATCTTTGGAGGAGAAAAAAGGAAATTACGGGATAGTGGATATTGGTAATAAAAAAATTTCTATTTATGGTATTATCGACAGAATTGACAAATTTTCAGATACTTACAGAATTATAGATTACAAAACTGGAAGTGTTAATAAAGAGTTTACCGATATTGAAAGTTTATTTAATAAAGACTTGGAAGAAAGAAATAAAGCGGTATTTCAAATTTTTTTATACGGGTTTTTACTTAATCAAAATCCCCAATTTAAAACAAAGAAATTAAAACTGGGTTTATTTGATATTCGCAAAATATCACAAATAGATTTTTCACCTTATTTATTTTTAAAATCTCTTAAAAAAGAAGTTTCTGAAAATGATTTTAATAATTTACTGATTGAATATGAGCAATATATGAAAGATTTGCTTACAGAAATTTACAATATAACTGTTCCATTTGTGCAAACAAAATTGGAAAAAAATTGCAGTTATTGTGTTTATGTACAAATTTGTAATAAATAAGT
>DYNA01000240.1 GCA_020721325.1 Paludibacter propionicigenes | reverse complement strand
TAAATCGTTTTTTAAAAATTTCACCAAAACTGAGGAGTTTTCTTTCTGGCACTATGTATGACGATTTTTCTGCTTTATCCGGTGGATAACCAAATTCGGTTAAAAGTCGTTTTACTGCAATCCGCATTTTTGCTCTTACATTGGTTTTTATTTTCCAATCTATTGTGGCATTTTCTTTTATAACAGAAATTAATCGTTTTGAAATTTGGCATAAAATATCATCGCCAAATTCTCTTACAGCACTTTCGTTTTCGGCTAATGCAGTATAAAAAGCATATTCGTCTTCTGTTAATTTTAACTTTGTGCGAAAATCATCGCTTTCTTTTATGTCGTTTACCAAACCAAATAATTCATCTAAAATTTCGGCTGATGTAATTGCACGATTTTGATATTTTTTGATTGTTGTTTCTAATATTTCAGAGAATTTTTTACTTTGAACTATATTGAATTTTGAACGTTTTGTAATTTCATCGTTCAAAAGTTTTTTTAGCAATTCCAAAGCAACGTTTTTATGTTTCATGCCTTTTACTTCTGCCAAAAATTCGTCTGAAAGTATCGAAATATCTGGTTTCTTGATACCTGCGGCATCAAAAATATCTATTACTTCGTCTGAAATTACTGCTCTTTCAACTATTTGACGTATTGCAATATCTATTTCTTCTTTTGTTTTTTTAGACGTGTTAGGTTTTTGAAAACCTAACACGTCTTCTTGTTCTTCCGTAAATTTTAATAATCGGGTTTTTAAAGTTTGAAAAAACAATAAATCATCTCGTATTTCAAGTGCTTTTTCGTGTGGAACTGACAATGCAAATGCTTTTGTTAAAAGTCCGGTTTGCTCAATAAATCGTTGTTTGCCGTCTTCTACTCCCAAAATATGTTCTTGGGCATCAAGTATTATTTGTATCTGATTTTGAATTGTTTGAACGCTATGAAATTGCTTATAATCGAAACCAAAAAACAGTTGCGAAACAATTTCGTATTTTTCGAGCATAATATTTACAGCATCTTCTTGATTAAATGTTGGTTTGCCTTTTCCTCCGCTTTTGGTATAATCTGCAAGTGCTTTTTTCAGTTCCGATGCAATTCCCAAATAATCAACTACAAGACCACCTGTTTTTTCTTTGTAAACACGATTAACTCTGGCAATTGCCTGCATTAAACTGTGTCCTTTCATTGGTTTGTCAATGTAAAGCGTATTTAAACAAGGTGCATCAAAACCTGTGAGCCACATATCACGAACTATTGCAATTTTAAGTGTGTCGTTCGGATTTTTTAAACGGTCGCCAATATCTTTACGTTTTGATTTTGAACGAATATGCGGTTGCCAATCTTTCGGGTCGGTGGCACCGCCAGTCATTATCACTTTTATTGTGCCTTCGGTGTCGTTTTCGTTGTGCCAATCGGGGCGCAAAGCAATTATTTGTTTGTATAAATCAATGCAAATTCGGCGGCTCATGCACACAATCATTGCTTTGCTTTCGGTGCGGTTTATAAACGATGCTTTTTCTCGTTCCTCGAAATGTGCAACTATATCAGCGGCAACGTTTTTCAATCGTTTTTCACTGCCTACAATTGCCTCTAATTTTTTCCATTTCGATTTTATTTTTTCTTGTTGCGTTAATTCCTCTTGTTCTGTAAGTTCTTCAAATTCTATATCTAAAATTTCTTTTTGTTCTTCGGGTAAATTTACTTTTGCTAAACGACTTTCGTAGAAAATACGAACTGTTGAACCGTCGTCAACTGCTTGTTGAATGTCGTAAATATCAATATAATCGCCAAAAACTGCTTGTGTGTTTCGGTCGGTTAATTCTACGGGTGTTCCGGTAAAACCTATAAATGTGGCATTTGGCAAAGCATCGCGCAAATTTCGGGCGTAACCGTCAATAAAATCGTATTGGCTGCGATGTGCCTCGTCTGCAATTACCACAATATTACGGCGGTTGGATAATAAAGGATACTTCAAGCGAATATATTCGGCTTGTGGCTCGGCTGCAACATTAAAACGTGTTAGGTTTTCAAAACCTAACACGTTTTGAATATGCTTATTTTCAACTTTTTCGGGTAAAAATTTTTGAATAGTTGTAAATATTACTCCTCCGCTTGCTACTTTCAAAAGTCGTTTCAAATCTTCCGAATTTTCGGCTTGTCGTGGTTCTTGTCGCAAAAGTGCCGAACAATTTGCAAATGTATCAAACAATTGGTCGTCCAAATCGTTGCGGTCGGTGAGAACTAAAAGCGTGGGATTGTCTAATTTTAAAATCAGTTTGCCCGAATAAAAAAGCATACTCAAACTTTTGCCCGAACCTTGCGTATGCCAAATTACTCCTGCTCGTTTGTCTTTTTTAACGGCTGTTTGCGTGGCTGTAACGGCTTTGTTTACTGCATAATATTGATGATATGCTGCAATTTTCTTTTCTACAACTACGGTTGTTAAACCGGTTTTGGTGTCGGTGCGTTTGTTTTTTTCAAATACCGTAAATTGTTTGATTAAATCTAAAACGGTTGCTTTGTCCAACATTCCGTTGATTAACAATTCTATTTGCGGTGAATTTTTTAAACGTGTTAGGTTTTGAAAACCTAACACGTTTTCATTTTGCGGAATTTTCCAAGTTAAAAACCGATTGTAAGACGATGTTAATGATGCTGTTCGTGCATCAATGCCGTCTGAAATTACCAAAACAGAATTGTAATGAAACAACGAAGGTGCAAATTGTTTGTAATTATCTAATTGCGTATATGCTTTTTCTAATGTTGCTTGTTGGTCGGTTGGGCTTTTGAGTTCAAGCAAAACCAAAGGTAAACCATTGACAAATAATAAAATATCAATGCGAATTTCTTTGTTGGTTTCTTTTATGGTGAATTGATTTACACAAAGAAAATCGTTATTTTCGGGGTTTTCAAAATCGCAAATCTGAACCGTTGCATATTTTGTTTCGCCTTTTTGTTGATACTGAATATCTTTTACTCCTGCGGTGAAAAAATTATGAAATTGCTCGTTGGCATTGTATAAATGTGTTAGGTTTTCAAAACCTAACACATTTTGTGAAAAACCAATATTTAAAACCTGTTTCAATGCGTTGGTTTTTATGTCGTGCGGTAGAGTAGGATTTAATTTGTCTATTGCATTTTGCAAACGTTCAACCAACACAACTTCTTTTGTGCTTGTGCGTTCGGTTTGGTTTCCGTTCAAATAACCGTAACCGTTTTTTTGAAACAATTCTATGCAATATTTTTCTATATCGTATTCTTTCATTATTTTATTGTATTTAAACGTGTTAGGTTTTTAAAACCTAACACGTTTTATTTTGCATAATATTTTGTTCTCTTATAATTTATTTGTATTTTTGCATTACCCGTTCTTATCGAAGGCTTACGTTCCACGCAAGCGGTTTGTAGATACAATCTGGTTAAAATATTGGTCTTTACCTTTGGTAAGGAAAATGCAAAGGTTTCGAACGCTGTACCCGATAAACAGCGTTTTTTTATTTTATAAACATTCGTCTTTTCCATTCCAATCCGGACTGTTATAAACGTGTTAGGTTTCAAAAACCTAACACGTTTTGTATTTATGTTATTCATCATTATCTAAATAATATTTTTCCAAAATATCAGGATGTAAACTATCTTTATGAAATTCAACAAAAGAATTTAAATCGCCAAAAATTGCCAAAACTTCTTGTTTATCAATTTTAGTTGTTTTATCAACAAAAAAAGTTTTATAAGACGAATATTTCCAATCATTCATATTTTTACAATATTTATGATGCACCGGATTTCTATGAATATAGGCAACTAAAACTTTAAAATAATTTTCGTCTTCTACCGGAATACGTTTAAATGGAAGTTGAAATAATTTTCCGGTTCTGCTATATGCTTTATTAAAAGATTTTGCATAACTATTTAGCATATTAGCAAATTGTTGTGAAAAATATTCAGTAATATTTGTTTCTGGATTAGACGTGTTAGGTTCTAAACGTGTTAGGTTTTGAAAACCTAACACGTTTTCAGTATCTTTAAAACGTAATAAAAAATGAAAATGATTTGTAAGTAAAGCATACGCATAAATATTTGCAATAGGCAAAATATATTTTTCAATTTTTTGAAGAAAAAAAGTATAATTTTTATCTTCTTCAATCAATTTGTCTTTATTATTTGCTTTAAAACAAATGTGATAAATTTTATTCGGCTCTAATGGTAAATTTCTAATATCCATATTTTATTGTTTTTAAAGATGTTGGGTTATAAAACGTGTTAGGTTTTAAAAACCTAACACGTTTACCCTATTCAAATTTCTATTGCTCCGCTCATAAGTTTCGGTAAAATGCTATCTCGATAAGTTGCCAAAGTGCGTGATTGGATTTCGTTGTTATATATTTTTAAATCAATTGGATTAGCAAATTTTTCAAATTCTTCTATCTCTTCAATTGGTGGAATTATCATATTTATATTTTCTAAATCTTTTTTATTTATTGCATCGAAAACAGTCCCACTTTGAAATGATTTTATTTCAGAAACCAAAGATTTTGCAGTATAAAAAGCAAATGAGAAATATTTACTCCTTATTGCACCAAGTCCACGACCTAAACAACAACGTTCTAATGCAATATTCAAATCTCCAACAGGTGCTCTTACACTGATTAACGTATCAAATTTTTCAGCAAATCTTGTCGGTTCAGTTGTATAAATTCTTTCAGTTGGAAATCTTACGCCAAAATCGCTTCTACCTTGATAAAAAATAATTCCTTCTTTATTTTCATTATAACTTTCGCCTTTTGGCGATTGTCCCATTATTATTTCAAAAAATTCCCCCAACTTTCCCTTTCTCCATTTGTCTTTATCTTTCAACAAAGTTTTAAATTTCAGTTGCGCCAACTCTTCCAAGTTTTTATTCATTTGTCGGTTGAGTTCAATTTTATCGTCAAATTGGGAGAGGAAATTGGCGATGCGGGTTTGGGTTTCTAAATTGGGGGCTTCAACTTCAATTGGGTGAATATAATTTCTGTTTAAAGTTGGAACTGCACTTCCAGAATTGTAATTTGCTAAATTCATTGTTTGTAAAAGATAAAAAATAAATTTAGGATTTGAATTATGAAATTCTTTTACATATAAAGTTGTATTATGAGCCCAAAAATCTTCTTTGCAAAATTGTGGTTTTCCGATATTTCCACTTCTTCCGATTACAATTCCATTTCCTTTTGTTGTAAATTCATAGTGATAACCAATAATTCCATTTGAACCCCAAATTGGATATTTGCCTTCAATAAATTGTGTTTTCGGCAAATCGTGTCCTCTTTGAAACGTAACTAAATCCCCTAATTTATATTTTTTCCAATTGTTCATTATTTGTTGTTTTTAAACGTGTTAGGTTTTTGAAACCTAACACGTTTTGTTTGCTAATTTATATTTTTTCCAATTGTTCATTATTTGTTGTTTTTAAACGTGTTAGGTTTTTGAAACCTAACACGTTTTGTTTGCTAATTTATATTTTTTCCAATTGTTCATATAAGTAGCTAATTAAAAATATTCGACACTTTTTTATTACGTTCTTTGAAATTA
>DYNA01000063.1 GCA_020721325.1 Paludibacter propionicigenes | reverse complement strand
CAATTCATCATTTTACGTTTCGCCTCTTCAAATTCTTTCATCACTTGGTCTATAATTTCCTTAGCGGGAAGAATTTCGTTGATTAAACCGGCTACTTGCCCAATTTCCAATTCGCCATTGTCCAAATCGCCCTCAAACATACCCAATTTTGCTCTTCCACGCCCCAAAATTTGCGAAAGAACATCTTTATCTGCACCCTTTTCTATTGCAAGCTCGGCTTGATGAAAAAAGGAATTTTTTATCAAACGAACCGGAACTATTTTTTTGAGAGTCAATTTAGTCGCCGTATCGTCGAGTTCCAGAATTTTATTTTTAAAATCATCGTGCGCCGAAGATTCTACGCTTGCCGCAAATCGACTCCCCATCTGAACACCTTTTGCACCCAAAACAAATGCAGCCAACATGGCTTCGCCCGAAGCAATTCCTCCGGCAGCAATTACCGGAATATTTATTTTTTTAACCACTTGAGGCAATAAAACCAAAGTCGTAATTTCATCAGCTCCGTTATGCCCTCCGGCTTCAAAACCTTCGGCTACAATGGCATCTACGCCGGCTTCGGCAGCTTTGAGAGCAAATTTAACATTGGCTACCACATGCACCACCGTTATTTGTTTTTGGTGAAACCATTGTGTCCAAATTTTGGGATTTCCGGCAGAAGTAAACACTATTTTTACACCCTCTTGGGCTATAACGTTCATTATTTCTTGGGTGTGCGCATAAAGCAAAGGAATATTAACCCCAAAAGGTTTATCGGTAGCCGTTTTGCATTTTTGAATGTGAAGCCTAAGCACATCGGGCGACATAGAACCGGCACCAATCAAACCCAAACCTCCGGCATTGCTCACTGCCGCTGCCAATTTCCAGCCACTACACCAAACCATTCCACCCTGCACAATCGGATATTGAATGTTAAAAAGTTCGGTTATATTTTTCATTTTTATTTTTTTTTATCTTTTTTCTAAAAAAAAAACAAATTTTTAAAATCTTTTTTTTGAAAAAAATACATCTAAAAACTGAACATATTTAGATAACTATATGTAATTCAAATATAAAGAAATAATAATTGAACTACTTTTTAAGCCCTAAATGTAAATAAAAAAAATGAAACCACCAAAATTATATGTTTGCATAATATTTTTAATGTTTTTTAAAAAATAAAAATTTTGCTAACAAATTGAATAATACTATTTTTGTCAAAATTTAATTGCAGTGTTTCATTGTAAAATTGTAAAATTATTTTTATTTTAAAAATTTTAAAAAAAATATCTTATAAAAAAATAGCTGTTTCAGTCCAACAATTTATCAATGTTACAAAATTTAATTATTTAACAATTTAAAATAAGAAAAGTAGATGAATAGAATAGTGATTTTTATGTTGGTTTTGGCAGGTTTATTTTCAGCCTGTTCCAATCCGAATGCTTTTACCATAAAAGGCAAAATAAAAAATACAACGATTAAAAATTTAGTACTCGAAGAAATTGGCGAAACACAATTAATCCCATTCGACTCGGTAAAAATAGCCGATGACGGCAGTTTTGAATTTGAAGGCAAAATAAAAGAGCCAAAATTTTTTATTTTGCGCTTAGGCAATGAATACATAACCCTTTTTGTTGAACCCAGCGACAACATTAGCATAGAGGTTGATTTGAACAATGTAACCGGTTCGTACAAAGTAGAAGGCTCAAAAGGTTCGCAAGAAATTAAGGAATTTAATAGCACTCTGTATGCCAATTTAATGCAACTCGATTCGCTGGGCAGAATTTACCAAGAAGCCATGACTTCGGGCAATGTAGGTAGTATTCAGCCAATTGTAGAAGCCAATTTAGATTTGTTGATTGAAAAACAAAAAAAATACACCCTCGATTTTATTGATAGAAATTTAGGTTCTTTGGTAAATATTTTTGTAATTCATCAACAATTTCCTCCACAGCAGTCTATAATTAATCCGGCAAACGATATGGAAGTTTACGAAAAAGTACTTTCATCGGTAAAAAAAGAATATCCCGAAAATATGTACGTAAAATCATTTGACAAATTTATAACCAATGTTAAACAGCAATTGGAAGTGCAAGCCAACAAACCGCAAGCAGCTACCAATGGAGCTGAGGCTATGGATATTGCATTGCCTTCGCCTCAAGGCGATACCATTCGTTTGTCTTCGCTCAGAGGGAAATATGTTTTACTTGATTTTTGGGCAGCTTGGTGTCGCCCATGTAGAGCTGAAAATCCGAATTTAGTGGGAACTTACAAAAAATATGGCGGCAAAGACTTTGAAATTTTTCAAGTTTCGCTCGATGAAACCCGCGATGCATGGGTAGGTGCTATTGAAAAAGACCAATTAGGAAAATGGATACACGTTAGCGATTTGCAATATTGGAACTCGGCAGCAGCAAAACTTTACGGCGTGCAAAGTATTCCGGCAAATTATTTAATCGACCCCAGTGGTAAAATTATAGCTCAAAACCTTCGTGGTCCGGCTCTTGGTCAAAAATTAGCCGAAATTTTCGGACGATAATTTTCAAATTTAAAAATTCACATTTATTAATATACTAAAAACGGGATAAATTTTAATACTTATTATTACATAACTACAACTTTTCCAAAGTTTTAGAACTTTGGAAAAGTTAAATAATAAACCGTTTGCAGTATAAAATCAATTCACTTTAATGCTATAAACACCTTTTCCTACGGCTAAAAGAATATCCTCATTATCAACATGATAGAGTTTCATTTCGGTAACCACTATGTTACTTCCGCTACGAATAATTCGGCTTTGAGCTATAACATCTTGAGCCTTAGCAGGTCTAAGGTAATCCACACGCATATCAACGGTTGCAATTTTGTCGTTGAGGGTTTCAAGCGTGGTCATGGCTATAATGCCGCCTATCACATCAAGCAAGGTGGCGGTGATGCCTCCATGTAGGCGGTTTGCACGCGGGTCGCCAATAAATTCGGGGCGAAAAGGCAAAATGGCTTTGGCATAATCGGTATTAATTTCCAAAAGCTTCATTCCCAGAAATTTATTAAAAGGAATGATTTCTTCAAAAATAACTTTTAAATACTCAAATTTTTCTTCCATTCTTTTTTTTGAAATTCTATATTGCAAACGGTTATAATTTAAACTTTTAATTCTATGTAAATATTTAGTAATCAAAACTTTGCCAAAGTTTTTTTTACTTTGGCAAAGTTCGTATTTGCATTTTAAACAAATGAAAAATTTATTTTTAAAATTTATAAATCCATCGCTTAAAAACGAAAAATCATCGCATCAATTGTTTGTAAAATACTCAAAGATTAATCATCAAAAAGTTCTATACTGCAAACGGTAACTTTGCCAAAGTTTAAAACTTTGGCAAAGTTCTAATTACAAAGCATTTACATAAAAACAAAAGCTCAAATTATAACCGTTTAAAGTATATCTAACAGATTGTTACGATGATTTTCAGTTTTTAAAATTACTTATAACCGTAAATTTCGTCGAGTTGTTTGCGGTATTTTTCTTTCACTACTTTTCGTTTGAGCTTCAAAGTAGGCGAAAGTTCACCCGTTTCGGGCGTCCACGAATCGGTTA
This sequence comes from Paludibacter propionicigenes, assembly GCA_020721325.1. Lineage (GTDB taxonomy): Bacteria > Bacteroidota > Bacteroidia > Bacteroidales > JAIFNL01 > JAIFNL01. Next base: position 17,175 of record DYNA01000063.1, on the reverse strand, counting down.
CCAAAACAAATTTTTTCAATTTGTTGGTTTTATTGCACAAAGAATTTATTCGTTCTACTTCTTCGGTAAAACGCGCTATAACCTTCTCATTTTTAATTATTTCCTCTTTTGAAGAACACGTTACATCGTGCAATTTGCACCAAGACGAGAGATAATTAAAATCGGGAACAATGATAGCAGCCGTAAATTTCTCATCTGCACCAACCACCATAATTTGCTCGATAAATGAAGATTCTTTAAAACGATTTTCAACCATTTGCGGCGCAACGTATTTTCCGGTCGAAAGTTTGAAAATTTCTTTTTTGCGGTCAGTAATTCGCAAAAAATTACCTTCTTCCAAAACACCAATGTCGCCCGTGTGAAACCAGCCTTCTTCGTCAATCACTTCCTTGGTGCGTTCGGGGTCTTTGTAGTAACCGAGCATCAAATTGGGTCCTTTGAATAAAATTTCGCCATCTTCGGCTATTTTTACTTCCGAAGTTTCAATCAACGGACCTACCGTGCCAAACCGAACATAAGGATAACCCTCTCTGTTCACGGAAATTACCGGAGAAGTTTCCGTTAATCCATAGCCTTCCACTACCACAATTTTAGCAGCCCAAAAAACTTTAGCCAAACGTACTTGCAAAGCAGCACCGCCCGAAATAATCACTTTTATTTCACCACCCAACGCCTCGCGCCATTTGCTAAAAATCAATTTATCGGCAATAGCCAACTGAGCTTTGTACCAAGCACTTTTGCCTGTAAATTCGTAGCTTTCAGCCAGATTCACAGCCCAGAAAAACAAATTTCGTTTTACTCCGGTCAGGTCGCGTCCTTTTGCCAAAATTTTATCATATACTTTTTCAAAAACACGCGGAACGGCTGTAAAATGTTGAGGTCGAATTTCTTTGAGGTTATCTCCCATAGTATCAATGCTTTCGGCATAATAAACCGCCGCGCCCAAATACTGAATTAAATAATTTACCATTCGTTCCAAAACATGGCAAAGTGGTAAAAAACTCAGCGATTTATCCTCCTTACCAATCGGTAGCAATTTACTGGTAGCCAATACATTAGTAACAAAATTTTTGTGCGAAAGCATCACCCCTTTTGGCATTCCGGTTGTACCGGAAGTATAAATAATGGAGCATAAATCGTCTTCGTTAATTTCTTTTTTTCGCTCATTAAGCAAATTTTTATATTTTTCGGCATTTTTCTTACCTAATTCCACCAAATTTTCAAAAAGTAATGCGCCATCAATTTTATCAAAAGCATAAACTTTTTCAATATTTTTAACGGCATCGGCAAAAGGTTTTACCCGATTATACAACGGTACACTTCCCAAAAACAAAAGCCGCGACTCAGAATGAACAAAAATATGTTTGAACGTTTCTTCGCTCACCGTTGGATAAATTGGCACATGCACAGCACCTAACTGGGTCATTGCCATATCAATAAAATTCCATTCGGGGCGATTGTTGGAAACACTGGCAATTTTATCGCCTTTTTGTATGCCCAATTCCATTAAGCCATAAGCCGTAAAATTTACATAATCTACGTACTCCTGCGTGCTGAAAGTTTCCCATTTTCCATTGCGTTTGACTGCTAAATTGACCGATTTTGGCGAATTTTCTTCTATATGAGATAAAATGTCAAAAGTTCTTGAAATTTTCATAGCAATTTTTTTTTGAAAAATAAAAAGATAAATTTAGAAAAAAACGAAAGCGTAAATTATTAAAGATAAATAAATTAAATTTTTTATCTATTTTTCAAAAAAAATCAATTTATTCATTTTAAAATATCTGGTTTTTTATTAAAAAAAATTTTATAAAAAATAATACTTTTTCATAAAAAAAATTATTTTATACGAATAAATTTTTAAATAAAAAACCAGATAATTTACGCTATCAAAAAAAAAGGTTTAGAAAAAAATAATTATTGTTGTGCTTTAAATTTTCTGAAAGCTTCGTTGAGTTGCGGAATAACTTCAAAAGCATCGCCTACAATTCCATAATCGGCGGAGTCAAAAAATGGAGCTTCGGGGTCTTTGTTAATGGCTACCAACACTTTAGAGCCGTTCACACCGGCTAAATGCTGAATAGCTCCCGAAATGCCAATGGCTATGTAAAGATTGGGCGCAACCACTTTTCCGGTCTGTCCAACGTGTTCATAATGAGGACGCCAGCCCAAGTCAGCCACCGGACGCGAGCAGCAAGTTCCGGCACCCAAAATTTGAGCCATTTCCTCAACCATTCCCCAATTTTCGGGTCCTTTAAGTCCACGACCGCCCGAAATTAAAATTTCTGCATCGCTCACCGAAAGTTTGCCGTCTGATTTGATAATTTCGCTGGGCAACATTTTTAAATCGGCACTATCTACTTGATATTGAAAGTCTTCAATGTTTAGATTTTGAGGATTTTCTTCTACTTTATACGCATTTTGCGTAAGCGTAAGCACTTTCACCGGAGCATCTAAAACCACATCGGCAAAGGCTTTTCCTGAGTAAGCTTTTTTGCGCACCACAAACGGTTCCACACTCGTTGGAACTCCTACAGCGTTGGAAACCATTGAAGCACTGAGCTTTACGCTCACGCGCGGTGCTAAGGCTTCACCGGAGGCATTGCTGGCAAAAATCAAAACTTTTGCTTTTTCAGTTTCAGCCGCTTTGGCTATTAAACTGCTGTATGATTGAGTTGTAAATTTCTCTAAATCAGCATTTTTACATACCAAAACTTTTGATGCTCCGTATTGAGCAAGTAACTGAAGATTTTCGTTGGAAACATTGCCCACGGTAAGGCAAACTACTTGACTTCCAATTGATTTTGCTATCGAATGAGCATAAGAAACCAATTCGTAGCTCAATTTTTTAAAATTCCCGTTCCAATTTTCTGTATATACTAAAACTGCCATTTTCTACGTAAATAAAAGGTTAAATTTTTGGAAAAAAAAATTAGATAATTTTGGCATCTTCGTGCAACAAACGCACCAATTCCGGTACATTGTCAGTAGCCACCATTTTGCACTTGCCTTTGGGTTGTGGCAAATAGAATTTTTCAATCTTAGTATTCGCTCCATTTTGAGTAGGTTCTAATACCGCTAAACTTTTTTTGCGCGACATCATAATTCCACGCATGTTCGGGATTCGAGGCTCAATAGCAAAACCTTTTCCGGCAGAAACTATCATAGGTTTTACGCCTTCAATTACTTCTTTTCCCAAATCGGTTTCGCGCTCAAAAATTAATTTTTCGCCTTGAATTTCGAGTTTTGATGCCGTATTTATGGAAGGAAAATTGAGTAATTCTGCTAACATTCCGGCTACTTGCCCGCTGTTGTAATCAATTGATTCTTTGCCGGTTATAACTAAGTCATAATTTCCATTTTTAACTACTCCGGCAATTTGTTGTGCTACAAAAAAAGCATTTGTAGGCTCTGCATTAACGCGAATGGCGTCGTCTGCGCCCATAGCTAAAACTTTGCGAAGGGTATTTTCAGTCTCCGCCAAACCAACAGTTATAGCAGTGATATTCATATTGTTACCTGCATCGCGCAAATCGAGCAAGCGTGTAAGGACAAGCTCTTCGTGAGGTCCTATAATATACTGAATGTCAGTAGTATTAAACTTAGTATCGTTTTCAATAAACTTAATTTTGGAAGTCGTATCCGGCACATGTCCTATACAAATAAGTACTTTCATATTAAAAAATATTTTTATTGATTTATAATGCAAGGTTTATATTTTGGCATTTATTTAAAAAAATTTCGACATCGTTTTAAAAAAAATGCTATGCAAACATAATATTTTTTTTTGATAAAAGCAAATTTATTTTCGTATATTCATAATTAATTATGTAGAATCTTTAATTTATCGTTAAGATTTTAATTTAATATAATGAATTTCAATGCTTTAATATTTGTTAAAAAACATAAAAAAAAGTTTTTTTTTAGTTTTTTTAATCCATTTTCTAAAATAAAATATTAGTTTTTAACTTTTTTTAAAATTCAAAAAATTTATTAAAAAAATATTCAACTTTATAGTTAAAGTCTATTTCTTTGTTATTCAACAATTTAATGGCAGCTAAAGGCTGAATAAATTTTCCGGTGGCAGGCGTGTTGTTGGTGGAAAGTCCGGTCAAATTTAAAATTTCATAAGCCTGCTGTGCGGTAATTGTGGGATTGTATGCTTTCATAACTCCCAAAATACCAGCCACATAAGGAGTTGCCATCGAAGTTCCTTGCAAAGTTTTATAGGAATTTCCCGGATAAGTTGAATAAATATTTACGCCGGGTGCGGCTACTTTCATTTTTATTTCGGTTACATCGTTTGAAAAATCGGCTTTTTCTAAATTTTCGTTTACGGCAGAAACTGTTATCACATTTTCGCAACGTGCTGGTGCATAAAACTTTGCATTGTCGTATTTATTTCCGGCAGCCACTACTACAATTGCCCCGCGGCTGCTTGCGTATTTGATGGCACTGTTAAAAGCCCGTTCGCGCTGGGCTGAAATGGGAATGCTGAGCGACATGGAAATCACATCGGCACCATGATTGGCTGCCAAAATAATTCCGTCAATGATGGTTTTTTGTTTACCTACACCTTTGTCATTCAACACTTTAATGCTGGTTATGGTAAAAAAATCGTTGGTTAAATTCACCGAAGCCACACCCAATTTGTTATTACAAACCGCGCCCGCTATGCCCGCGCAATGCGTTCCATGCCCACGCAAATCATAATCGTATTCTTTATTGAGCGAAACATAATTGCCTTTTAAATCTTCGTGCGTAGCCTCTACGCCGGTGTCGAGAATAAATACTTTGGCTTTTTTAACCGGTTTGTTTGCCGTTAAATAACGATACAATTGCTGCTCGTTCCAATATTTGTAACCCCAATTTTTATCTACAAATTTATCGTTCAAATCGGTTAAAAATTGATAATGAATAGTTGTATCAACTTGCTTAAATTCAAAAGAATCGAGAGCAAAAATTTTATCTTTTTCTACCCACTCCACAATGCCTGATTTATTAATTTTTTGCATAATTTTGGGAATATCACGCAAATAATTTCCCTGAATATCAAGAGAATATAAATCTTCTAATTCATGCATGTTAGTATCTTGTTTTTCAACGGGTTGTATGTCATCAAACGTTTTTGAAATAACAGGGTCGTAATCTTGAAGAATTTTTTTAAGTTTTTCTAAGCTGTCGCGGTGTTTTATTTGAAAAAGAATCTCCGAATTATCATAAGGCATTACTTCATAAGTATTAAAATCAACACTAACAAATTTTCCGGTAGTTCGATATTGATAGAATAAAGCCAATAAAACAATCACACCCAGTGCAATTCTAAAAAATTTGGATACAAAATGCCAAATTAGAAGCAAAGTAACAAAAATTAAAGCATCTCTAAGAAACCAAAAAATCCAAAATATTTCGGGTTTAGTGTAATTTGAAAAAAAACTAAATACGTAAATAATTATGGAAAAATAAATTAAACCAATTAATAATTTACTTTTCTCTTTAAAACTTTGCTTATAATCGTCTCGAATAGCAAAAAACATGAATACAAATAAAATTGTAAAAGGATATAAAGGCTGAAAAAGTTCAATTAATATAACCATTTTTTAAGATTTTTTTTCAGAAAATTATAAAAAAATAAATAAAGTCAAAATTTAAAAACATATCTTTGCAAAATTGTTTTTCAATTTTGTTTAAAAAAAACACAAAAGAAATTTAAACAAAGGAACAATTTTTTTGCAAATTTTCAAGCGTTTTTGTAAAAAAATTTCATAGAAAAAAATGTTTTTTGTAAAAAATAAAAATAAAAAAAATATTTTAATCGTAGCGGCTACGTTTTTAGAAGTTTCAAGTTTGATTAAAAAATTTCATTTTTTGCAAGATTTCTCCTCCAATAATTATTTCATTGAAAAAGAGAACTTTAGCTGTGAAATATTAATCACTGGAATTGGTTCTACTTTTACAATTTTTGAATTAATGAAAAAAATTTACACTTCGGCTAAAAAATTCCATTTGATTATAAATATAGGAATAGCCGGAAGTTTTGACCGACAAGTAGCTCTTGCTGAAGTAGTTCAAATAATTCAAGACGAATTTGCCGATTTAGGAATAGAAGATGAAAAAAAAAGTTTTCTAACTATTTTTGAAGCCAATTTTTCAAATCCGAATGAATATCCTTTTTCGAATGGCAAATTAATACCTGAAAAATTTTATCTTGAAAAGGTAATTTCGCTTCCGCAAAAAAAAGCGATTACAGTAAATTTAGCACATGGAAATATCGAAAACATAGAATTTTTCAAAAATAAATTTTATGCCGACATAGAAAGTATGGAAGGAGCTGCGGTTTTTTATGTGTGCATGAAAGAAAATATTCCGGTTTTACAAATCCGAAGTATTTCCAATTATGTAGAACCCAGAAACAAAAAAAATTGGAAGTTAAAAGAATCACTGGAAAATTTAACTACCACAATGATTAAAATATTAGAAAATTTGAATAATTAAGTAAAAAATAATATGAATTTATCACTTGGATTTTCGACTTGTCCCAACGACACGTTCATTTTTGATGCCATGATACACGGAAAAATTGATACCGAAGGCTTAAAATTTTCTGTAAAAATGGCTGATGTAGAAGAATTGAACCGCGAAGCATTTGAACATAAAATTGATATTACAAAACTAAGCTATCATGCTTTTGCTTATGTATCAAACAATTACGCTCTGCTGCATTCGGGAAGTGCTTTGGGTAGAAACAATGGACCTTTGCTCATTAGCAAACATAAAATTTATACGCAGGAAGTAAATGAGCTAAAAATAGCCATTCCGGGCAACTACACAACAGCCAATTTACTACTTTCCATCGCTTTTCCTGCTGCAAAAAATAAAAAAGAATATCTTTTTTCAGACATTGAAGAAGTGGTTTTAAGTGGCGAAGTAGATGCCGGTTTAATTATTCACGAAAACCGATTTACTTATCAAGCCAAAGGTTTGCGAAAAATTATTGATTTAGGCGAATTTTGGGAAGAAAAATACAAATTACCAATTCCACTGGGGGGAATTGTTGTAAATAGAGCTTTACCAATTGAAATTCAGCAAAAAATAGACCGTGTAATGAGGCGAAGTGTAAAATTTGCTTTTGACAACCCGCGCGAAAGTACTTCATTTATAAAAAAATACGCTCAAGAAATGAACGAAGAAGTAATGTATAAACACATTAATTTGTATGTAAATTCTTTTACAGAATACTTGGGTTTGGAAGGCGAAAAAGCAATAGAAACTTTATATAAAACGGCATCGGATTTAAAAATAATCCAACAAATTGAAAAAAATATTTTTGTAGAAAAAAATTAAAAATGAGAAAACTGATTAAAAACGGACTCGTTATAAACGAAGGCAAACAATTTATTGGCAACATATTGATAACGAATGATTTAATTATCGAAATCAGTGAGCAGGAAATTGAAATTACAAATGAAACCGAAATAATTGATGCAAGCGGAAAATTAGTCATTCCGGGCGTAATCGACGACCAGGTGCATTTCAGAGAACCCGGCCTTACCCACAAAGCCACAATTTACAGCGAATCCAAAGCAGCAGTAGCCGGCGGCATCACTTCTTTCATGGAAATGCCCAACACCAACCCGCAAACAACCACCATTGAATTGCTCAATGAAAAATTTGAAATAGCTAAAAATCAATCACTTGCTAATTTTTCGTTTTACTTGGGCGCAACCAACGACAATATCTACGAACTTTTGAAAGTAAACCCTAAAACAGTTTGCGGAATAAAAGTTTTTATGGGTTCATCAACCGGCAATATGCTGGTGGACAACCCATTAAGCTTGTCTCAAATTTTTGAAAAATCGCCCATTTTAGTTGCAACACATTGCGAAGATGAAAAAACAATCAGCGAAAATACCAAAAAATTTAAAGAAAAATATGGCGAAAAACTTCCTTTCCATTTTCACCCTTTGATACGAAGCGAAGAGGCCTGTTTTAAATCTTCATCTTTTGCAGTCGAATTAGCCAAAAAATACGGTACGCGCCTGCATGTTTTGCATCTTTCAACTGAAAAGGAACTCGCTCTTTTTCAAAATGATATACCTTCTGAGCAAAAAAGAATTACAGCCGAAGTTTGTGTTCATCATCTGTGGTTTTCGCAAGAAGATTATGATAAGTTTGGAAGCAAAATAAAATGGAATCCGGCAGTTAAAAAAGAATCAGACCGCGAGGCTTTACGTAAAGCATTGATTTTGAATAAACTCGATGTAATTGCCACCGACCACGCACCTCATACGATAGAAGAAAAAAACAATCCCTATTTTTCAGCTCCTTCGGGTGGTCCGTTGGTGCAACATGCCTTGCAAGCAATGCTTGAGCTTGAAAAACAAGGAGTTATAAGTTTAGAACTTTTGGTTGAAAAAATGTGCCATGCGCCGGCTAAAATTTTTCAAATCGAAAAAAGAGGTTTTTTACGAAAAGGCTACAAAGCCGATATTGTAATTATTGATAGAAGTGAAAGTCAAGTAATTGAAAAAGAAAATATTCTATATAAATGCAAATGGTCACCTTTCGAAGGCGAAATTTTTCATTCCAAAATTGAAAAAACTTTTGTAAATGGACATTTGGCATTTGATAACGGAATTTTTTATGAAAATAAAATGGGCGAAATGCTCACTTTTGACAGATAAAATAGAGCTAACTACAACATAATCAGCATGAAAAACTTTATATTGTGTTTTGTTATTATTGTTACAGCCCATTCATGTATGCCCAAATTAAGTAAACAATTTTACAGCTCAAAAGAAGAAATTGCTTTTCAATCGGTGGCATTTTATCTGCCTAATGGAAAAAAATTAGGTATTTTGAGCATGTACAATTACGGTATTTTAGCTATTGCAAGCGATGAAATAATATTTGAAGTTCGCGGTTCGTCCGATTTTGCACCTACAATAGAATCTTTTTCAATAAAAGCAACAGAAATAATTGATATTAAGTATGTTAAATCACGGAAAGGGAAAGCTTTACTACTTTTTTTGAAAACACACAAAGCCAACTATGTTTTTGAATGTTTTAAACCGGAAGGTCTTCAAAACGAATTAGATAATTTATTAAAAAGTAAACTGGAATTTATCTTTGAATAATTACAATTATTTTTTAATACTTTTTTAATTTAAAACACAAATTAAATATAACAAAAAACAATTCAAATCATTTTTTTGAAAAATAAAAAAATCAATTTACCAAACTACTTTTTAATAAAAGTCCAAACCGTAATTTCGATTTTGTTGCTGATGAATAAGCAAATACTTTTTAAAATCGGCGGGTTTTCCATTGATTTTTAAATCCGGATTTAAAGCATTAAATTCTCCTTCCACTTTATCAATTAACTCTTTGTCGTTCAAATGTTTCCAGTATTGGCGAACACGTGTATAGTATTCAGGATAATTGTACCTTCCGGCATAACCGTAAATGGCAGTTTGAACGGGAGTTGGCTGAATTTGAGTGCCTTTGAGATAATAAACCAACATTCGCGCCGCCGCATCGAGATTTAAAATGGGGTGGAAACGGTCATCGAATGTAAGCAGTAATTTTCGATTTTTATTGTTGTTGCTAATGAGTTTTCTAAGTGCTAATCCGTGCTGTGTACTGACCATTTTGTCGCAATTTTGATAGGTTTTTAAGCCAAAAAGCTTTGCCATGTAAGGCTGCATGTGGCAAAGTCCCAAACCGCCATCATTGGAACTGTTTGGCAATAAATCCACACCACCCGTTTCTTGCATTACCATAGCCAATAATAAATTTTCCGGTAAACCATATCTTTTTTCAATTCGCGAAGTGATGTTTTTAAAACGTAAAGTCCTCAATATCATGCCATACAAACGTTCTTCTTTGTTTTTTCCGCTCACACCCATTGTATGCACATTGCCGAGCATGTTTAAATTTTCAAAATTCGGTTCAGGATATATTTCATTGTAAACCAGATTTTTAGGAACGGCTGTTTTGTACAACTCTCGGTCAGCAAACTCAACTTCTGCACTTTTGGGTAAAGGAATTTCTTCACTTTTCCTTTTAATAAACATAAATACGATAAACAATTCGAGCAAAAATCCCAAACCCAAAATAATGGCTGTTTTTTTATTTAACATTTTCTTTGAACTAATTTTTTGAAAAAAAATGGGCATTAATTTAAAAATTAACGAACAATTTTGTTTTTCAAAATGATAAAACCGAAATTTTTAAAAAAGTACAGCAAAATTAAATATTTTTTTTGGTTGTTGGTACATTTTTATGGAACTATCTAAAATTTAGCATAAAAATAACTCGTAACAAACAAGTTTTAAATAAGTTAGCTATACAAATCCATTGCATTTATGCCATTTATATTCCATTTTTTTATAAAAGAAAAAAAAAAATTCACCAATCTGAATTTTAAAAATATAAATTTTACTTAAAAATTAGTTTTTCTTATTCTTTAAAACATTTATTATTAATTTTGCACATTCTATTTTAAGTAGTAATAAAAATTGGAAACTTTTTATAAATAAAAAAAAAGGTTATTTTCATTTTTTTTTATTTTATTTTTACACTATTTTATTTTAATAATGTAATAAATAAATATTATAATTAAAAAAAATAATTTAATTTTGCTTTTTATAAAGTTTAAGTTACTAATATTTTTTCTACCAAAATATTGCTTCACGAATAGTTCAATTTTTTAAAAAAAAAGTACAAAAAGAATAAAAAAAATAACAGAAATTTGCATTAGTTTAAGAAAAAGTAATCCGCTTTTTTAAATACAAAATTTAACCAATTTTTTTTATTCATTTAATTTAAAAAAAAATACGAAAAGCCTTAAAATTCAGATGAAAGAAATCGTTAAAGTAATCAAATATGCCATTCCGTATTGGAAATATTCTTTGCTGAATATTTTTTTTAATATTCTCTCAATTATATCGTCATTGTTTTCGTTTACATTGCTCATTCCGTTTTTGCAAATTTTATTTAACAAATCGATGTTGGTAACCGAAAAAAAGCCACTTGAATTTTCAATTGATGCTATCAATAACAATTTTTATTATTTTTTGAGCCAAGTAATACAAGAAAATGGCGAATTTATGGCACTTATAACGGTTAGTGTTTTTATAGTTATTGCTACGCTGATGAAAACCGGTTTTATTTTTTTTGCAATGTACTATTTAGCCCCGATAATGAACGGAACGGTTCAAAATTTTCAAACCAATATTTATAAAAAAATACTGAGTTTGCCGTTAGGATATTTTTCCAACGAGCGCAAAGGCGACATTATAGCGCGTTTTACCAGCGATGTTCAGGAGATAAAATTCACCGTAACTTCCTCACTTGAAATGATTTTCCGCGACCCGATTATGATTATTTTTTACGTAAGTTACATGTTTTACTCCAGCACCGAATTAACATTTTTTGTGTTAATTTTTATACCCGTTATAGGGATTTTAATCGGTCAATTGGGCAAAACACTGAAAAAACGCTCCATGCAAGCCCGTGTTACGGTGGGTGAAATACTTACCATTTTAGAAGAAACCCTTGGCGGTTTGCGCATAATCAAAGCTTTTAATTCCGAAAACCGAATTTTTCAAAAATTTGAAGAGCGCAACGAACATTTGTACAAAGTAATGAACAAAGTGGTTCGTAAAGAGTCACTTTCGCATCCGGTGAGCGAATTTCTTGGCACGGCAGTCATTATTTTAATCATTATTTATGGCGGAAATCTGATTTTAAACCAGCAATCGAGTCTTACCGGCGAAGCTTTTATAGCTTACATTGTGGTATTTTCGCAAGTTTTGAATCCGGCAAAATCGCTCTCCAAAGCTTATTACAACATTCAAAAAGGTGCCGCTTCGATTGATAGAGTTGATAAAATTTTAAATTCATTTTCTACCATTATAGAAAAAGAAAATGCGCTACATCTACCTGATTTTCAACAAAATATAGAATACCGAAATGTATCGTTCAAATACGCCGACGAATGGGTTTTGCAAAACATCAATTTAAGCATTGAAAAAGGAAAAACATTAGCGTTGGTAGGGCAGTCCGGCTCAGGAAAATCGACTGTTGCCGACTTGTTGCCGCGTTTTTACGATGTGAGTGAAGGTGAAATTTTAATTGACGGAAACGATGTAAGAGACTGTAGTATAATGGATTTGCGAAATCTCATGGGCAATGTAAACCAAGAAGCCATACTTTTTAACGATACCATTTTCAACAATATAACTTTTGGTGTAGAAAATGCAAGCCCTGAAGAAGTAGAAAATGCCGCTCGAATAGCCAATGCCCACGAATTTATTATGCAAACCGAAAACGGTTATCAAACCAACATTGGCGACCGCGGCAGCAAACTCTCCGGCGGTCAGCGACAACGTCTGAGCATAGCGCGCGCGGTGTTGAAAAATCCGCCAATACTTATTCTCGACGAAGCCACCTCGGCACTCGATACCGAATCGGAACGATTGGTGCAAGATGCCATTACAAATTTAATGAAAAACCGCACTTCGTTAGTGATTGCTCACCGACTTTCGACCATTAAAAATGCACACGAAATCTGTGTTTTGCACGAAGGAAAAGTGGTTGAACGCGGCACACACGAAGAGTTGATTCTAAATTCGGGTTATTACAAAAAATTGCACGAAATGCAAATGTTTTAATAAAAAATACCTCCTTTTTTATTTTTTAAAAATATTTTTTACAAATAAAAAAAAACCGCAAAACAAAAAATTTTGCGGTTTTTTCAATTCCAAAAATAGATTAAGTGATTGTATCTTTTACACAATTAAAAGCTTGTGAATAAACGAATTATACTTCAAATTGTAATAAAAAAAAGCAATTTATTGTATCACAATGGGATACTGTGCAGAAAAAACAGTATTTCCACTTTCATCGAGCGATTTTACAATTACAAAATAATTACCCGCAGTCCAAGTAATGGCTTTTGATGGATTGTTATTGTCTTGAGCTTGACCTACTTGAATGGAAGCTGCAAAATTGTAAGTTTGCAATTCGTGCAAAGCATCATGCTCGTGAAGCATCACCGCAAAACAACCTGAAGCCGTAACTTGCTCGTTTGTAGCACCTTGCGGCATAATTGCAACAAACAAACCTTCCAAATGCTGATTATCGGTAATCGTTCCGCTTATGCTAATGGTTTGTCCGTTGCTAAATGTCTGATTAGCAGAAGGAACTACCATGTTTGTGAGCGTCGGGGCTTGCGTGTCGGCAGATTTTTTAATTTCAATTGGCACAGCTAACCAGCTTTCATTTCCAGCGGCATCGGTGCAATAAATCATAAAATGATAATCGCCTTGCGAAATTTCATGACCGTCAATCTCTTCGGGTATCACAATTTCGTGGTGATGCACATGAGCATTTTTTTGTCCGGCATCAAAATTCCAACTTTTTTGATACGAAAACGCAACACTGTCGCCCGTTGCAGTGCTTTTGTGGGTGTGTCCGTCAAAATTGCTGTGAATATCAACTTTGTAGGATTTTAATTCCACATCGTCCTGAAAATCAATTTCAAAATGCACATCGGCACCAATGTAAAGCACTTCATCTTCTGCCGGTGCTGAAAGGGTTATGACCGGTTTTTGTGTATCGGCGTCCTCTTTTTCGCACGATATTATTGCAAATGAACTAATTAGCAACATTGCAACTATTATATATTTTAGTTTTTTCATTATTTTATATTTTTTTTATTAAAAAATGTTTAAAATTTGGAAAATTGTAAAAATGAAAAAATTTGAAAATAATACATCAACCAATTACTTGCCAAAGCCTAAAAAACTTTAGCAAATATCTAATTACAAGTCAATTACATCTAAACCCAAAGCTTAAATTATAATGGTTCAAAATATAAAAAATGTGGAAATTTTGTATTTTCAAATTTATCTCACTTTTTTATGGAAAAATTTATTTATAAAAAAACGGGAGGTGCTCTTAAAAAATAGCAATAAAAGACAGTGTGTAGAAAAGTTTGTTTGTGAAAAAAATAAATTTTTTGGCTAAAAACTGTAGGCTGTGTAATTTTAAAATTCTTAACCAAACTATCGGGAACACTGAAAACAAAATCGTGAATCGGACAATGTTCAGTTGCTTTTTGCAAATGTTCGCCAGAAGTTTGACAAGAGAGTTCGCAATGCGAAATGTAATGCTGAACGGTAAGAACATGGTGATTCTGAATGGCTTGCGGTATAAAAAACACTGCAAGTAAAAAACTACCAATCAATATGTTCTTAAATCGTTTCACTTTTCAAAATTCTTTTCTAAAGGTATTTTAATCAATATCTGAATGTTACGTCCGGCTTCGGGCAACTCAATGAGTCGATAAAAACTCAAATGGTTAAAATATTTTGTATCGAAAATATTTTGTATCTGAAGTGCAAAGTTAATATTTATTTTTGAAAAAACAACATCGGACGAAAAAATAAAATTAAAAATATTGTAACTGTCTGTTTTTAACTCATTTCTTGCAATACGGTTTTGAGCATAGGTGCTATTGTTATTGATTAAAAATTGAGTATTTGAAAAAAGTAAAAAGGTTTTTGGCAAATGATATGAAATATACGAATGAATATTTAAAGGCGGCGTAAATGGGATAGGATAAGTAAAATCGGTAGCAAAAACAAATTCTGCGGAAGCGGAAAAAGTTAAATTTTCGGTGGGTTTGTACGAAATTAAAAGCTCGCCTCCGGTTCTAAAAGCTTTAGATTGAACGTATTGATAAACTTGTCCGGCATCGGCTTCAAAAATTTCGTAGCCTTCGGGGTGCAAGTAGCTACCTGTTGGGCTTAAAAAAATAAAGTTGGGAAAATAATTTACAAAAGTACTTATTTCGGCAGTAAAATGTTTATTGGAAAAATAAATTCCGGCATCGAATTGGTATGAATACTCAGAGCGAATGCTGCTGTCGCCGACTTCGTATCGAAACGAGCCGTGATGTATTCCGTTTGCTGAAAGTTCACTGGCATTGGGCATTCTAAAGCTTTTTCCGACATTGGTTTTGAAATTCAAATTTTTATTGATTAAATAAGAAAGCCCCAATGCCCATGTAAAATCTTGAAAATGAGCCGAAAATTGATGGCTTTTGTAACGCTGAGCGTAAATGGAATAAAACTCTGAAAGATTGATGTTTCCGTAATCAAACCGAACGCCGCCGTCAAAAATTAATTTTTCTGACCAAATATATTTATTGTAAGCAAAAACGCCCAAAGATGTTCGAAAATATTGAGGCAATAAAAACATATATCCGGCAGTTTCGTTGATTTGATGCTGTACAGAAATACCGGTTTCAAAAATATTTTTCTCAGAAATTCTTTTGTATTTTATGGTAGAAGAAATAGTATTTAACTTAAATTGAAGTTCAAGGTCTGGATTTTGCACGGGAGGAGTTTGATTTTGGTAATGCGTATGAAAGAGCGACCATTCTTGTCTAAAATTGTTTTGATAGCCAAAATTCAAATCAATTGCGCCTTTTGGAAAAAGAAATTTGGTATTACTTATGATTTTAAAATGATTCACTTTTTGAAAAGGCAAATCCAAGTTTCGGCTGTTGTTGTCGTCAAAAAGCTTTTCTACGGAAGGTATTCCGTGCGAACCGGGAAAAAAACCAACTTTGCTCAATACATTGCTCACCGAAAGGCTTGTTTTGTACTGATTTTTAATAATTCCAACGGTAAAATAAAAATCTTGTTCTTTTCCGGCAGTATTTTTCAAAACATTGTTAAAAATCGGAAAACGATACCGATTGTAAAAAAAACTGTCGGCAGGAACTTTATAATCGCCAAATTCGACGTGCGTGTAACGAAAGTAAAAATACCAGTCATTTTTTCTATATTTACTCATTATAGAGCTTCCCCAATAATTATTAACGCTTTTGTAAACCGTTTGAATATTGCTTTGCAAAGTATTTTTTTCAACCAACTCATTGGGTAAAATCTGTATAACTCCGGCTATGGCATCGCTACCAAAAGTCAATGAACTTGGACCTTTAATAATTTCGATGTTTTCCACACCAAATTGGTCAATTTCCAAACCATGGTCTGCGCCCCATTGCTGTCCTTCTTGTTTTACGCCATTTTCGGCTACAGCCACTCTATTGAAACCCAAACCTCTAATGACTGGTTTTGAAAAACCTTGTCCCACGTCCATTGACGAAATACCGGGTAAGTTTTCTATACTCTTAATAATGTTTGCATTCAGATTTTGTTCAATATACTGATTATCAATTATTTCAATAGAAGTAGTTTTTTGCTGTTTTTGTTTCTTAATGCTGTTTCCTTCTATCACTATTTCGGTTAAAGAAACATTGTCGGGTTGCATAGAAAATTCACGATAAACATCTGAATTTGAAACTTTTATCAAATTATAATGAACGCATTTGTAGCCCAAAAAACTAATGTGCAAATGGTATTCGCCCACGGGAACATTATCGATTTCAAAAAAACCATCGCTATCGGTGGCTGTTCCTTTTTTAAGTTCGTGAATTACAAGGGCTGCACCAAATAAAGGTTCTTTTTTTTGGTCTGTAACTTTTCCTTTAATTTTGTAAGTGGTTTGTGAATAAGCAATTAAGCCAAACATCACAAACCAAATGGTTAGTATTTGTTTCATTTTTACTCTATTATTTTTTTTTGTAAAAAAAAAAATTACTGAAAACGATAATTCAAATGCAATTGCATTTTTATCATTTCGGCAAAAATTTTTGCTCTTTCCAAATCGGTATTAATTATGCGTACAACACCTCTATCGTAAACAAAAAACATATCAAAAGATATAAGATTGTAATTACTTTTGACGACCAAATTGAGGTATCGAGTTCCGCTTTTTACCTGTTTTTTTATTATCACTTCCTTACAATTTTTTGGCAAACGCACTTTTTCTTTAGCAAGAGAAAAAATCAAAATACTTGTTTTTTTTTCTATCGAATCCGCAGTTACCGTAAATTCCGATTTTAGATTTGTAAGAACAATTCCGGCTAAAAAAAAGAGAAGCAGAGAAATAAAAATGGAAAAAGGATATTTGTCGTAAACAAAATAAGCTGCAACAACCGAATACAAACAAAAAAGTAGAAGTAAATATCCTAAAAAAAAAACAGGTGGTGATTCAAAAAGTATGATAAAATAAAACTATAACAATAAGGAAATTAGT
>DYNA01000062.1 GCA_020721325.1 Paludibacter propionicigenes | reverse complement strand
TTTAAAACCACTGCCGAACCTTTGGATACATTGATAAACATTGTGGTTTTAGTCAATCGCATGTCGGCTTCGGCTTCGGAAATCGTTTCGGGAGCTTTGCAAGATTTGGATAGAGCGGTGGTTTTGGGCGAACGGACTTTTGGCAAAGGGCTGGTTCAAACCACTCGACCTTTGATTTACAACTCGCAGCTAAAACTCACAACTGCAAAGTATTACATACCCAGCGGGCGTTGCATACAAGCACTGGATTATTCGCATCGCAATGCCGATGGAAGCGTAGGAAATATTCCCGATTCGTTAATTACTGCTTTTAAAACAAAAAACGGGCGCATCGTTTACGATGGAGGCGGAGTGATGCCCGATGTTACGGTTAAAATGCCAAAAACCGGTTTACTTATCGAACAGTTGGTTCAGCAATACGTTGTATTCGATTACATAACGTATTTTGTTCAAAAACACAATCCAAATTATGAATCTATTGACGACATTTTGAAAGAAGAAAATTTGTTTGCCGAGTTTGTAGAATATGCTACACAATCCGGATTTACTTATAAAACTAAGCGCCAAGAACAGTTGAATAAGCTCATTGAAATAGCAAAAGAAGAAAAAACTTATTCCGAAATAGAAAATGAAATCAACACGTTGCAAAAAAAGTTGGAGCATAATTTGGAAAAAGATTTGCGAAAATTTCAGCCCGAAATCACTTCTTTGCTGCAAATTGATTTGGCTTCGCGCTTTTTTTATCAGTTTGGTGAAATTAAACATTCGCTCAATAACGATATTCAGTTGAACGAAGCAATGAAACTTGTTGTTAATCAGCAAAATGTAAATTCTATTTTGAATTAAAAAATATAGTTATTTTTTTTTACAAAAATTTGCGAAAACAGACTTCAAGCAACCGTATTTTTTTAGGAGTTGCTTGAAGTTAAGCATCAAAAATAAAAGCATACTTTTTGCATAATTATTAAAACCTAAATATCACAATTTCAGTTTGTTAATAAGTAGTATTTAACTTTTTTTTATTACATTGAATCTTTTTTTTATCAATAAATTATAAAGATTTTAACTTTTTTAGAACACCGCAATTTGTTTTAAAATTTCCACAGTTTTTTTAATAAAATTTCCTTTTTTGGATATTTTTATTCTTTTTTACTTGTTTTTCATTCCCAATTCAATTGTTTTTGAAAAAAATTATATATTTTTTTTTTACCAAGTTTATTTTTTTTCCAAAAATAAAGCATTTTCCCATTTTTGTTTCCTAACTTTTTTAAAGCTTAAAGTATCTATTTAACTTTAGGCGTTTAATTTTTTTTAAAATAAGTACTTAGGAATGTAATTACTTTTTTTTATTGAAAAATAGCCTTTTTTCGATTTTCTATTGTCATTTTTCCATTTTATGTTAAAAATTTATTCATTTTTTTACTCAACTTCTCTCCCTTTTTACATTTATTTTTTTTGTAAATCCGTTATCAATCTTTGAATTTCGCTTTTTTTTAAGCAAATAAAATTCTCTTTTTTCTTTTATTTTATGAAAGAATTGTTTAATTAAGTCTGCATAAAATATATTAAATCAAAACTTTAAATACTTTCAAAAAGTAATACTTTAAATAGAAATTTAATTTTTCAATAAAATAAGCCTTTTTCACTTAAAGTATTTGTTTTTTTAAACATTGATTTGCTAAATTTGTTTTACAATAAAGATTTAATTAACAACATTTAATTATATGAAAAATAGGATTTTAATACTCATTCTTTTAGCAATGGCTGTTCTACTTGTTCAAAGGAGATTTTACTTCCAAGCGAAGCCTATTGTTCAATATTCTATAAACAATTCTTTTCCAGTTATCGAAGGCGACACGGTAAGCATTGATTTTGATTTTATAGCCGAGTATGAATTAAAAACTTTTGCAGCCAAAATTATTATTGGAAGTGAAATTTTAAGTGAAGTGGTAAATTTTACGCCCGGAAACAAAAATGGTAATTTGAATTATTCTTTTATCGTTCCCGAAAATTGTGGATATGAAAGTATGATTAATCTCGAATTTCTGGTAACCGATAAATTTTCATCGTCCAGTTTTTTTACGACCATTCCCGTTTACAATCCGCCTACTTTAGTTAAAAACGAATTGAACATGCAAGAAAAAACTTCAAATTATTTGTTAAAATCTTTTTACAGCAGTTCTAATTTAATTTTGAAAAATATTTTGCTTTCTCAAATCAACGAAGTCGAAGGATATTCCGATTTTAAAGTAGATGAATTGAATTATTTCAAAGCCTTAGATTATTTAAAAGCTGACGAAAAAAAATCTTTTGCTACTCGAAATATTATTACATCGAACTTGCTCGAACCAACTAAAGAATTAATTTTTGATAAAAGCAATGTAGCTGAAGCCTCAATATTTTCGTTTTCAATTGCCGATAAAAAGCAAACCAAAAAAAATCCAAATCCGGTAGATGTTGCAAAAAAAACACTTAAAAATGTTGAAAAAACAGACAAAAATATTAAAAATGAAAAAAACATTCATTTAAGAAATACGGCAAAAACTCATTTGAAAATTACAAATGAAAATAAATACCAAAGCCGGAAAACCAAAAACAAAACAACTCAAGTGAGCTATTCGGCTAATGCAACGGAAAGCAAACAATTTGAAAACTTGACTGTTGAAAATTTTCCGCATTCAAAATTGAATGAAAAAGAAAAATCCGAAGCCATTGAAAATAAAATGGAAACGAATATTTTGCAAGAAACAGATTTAGAAGCAGTTAGACGCGAACATCAATTCGATATAGATATTTTAAAACAAAATGAATTTGGATTAGTAGAATCAAAACTAATAATCAAATAGCTTTTACAAAAAATAAATGATATGAAAACAATGACAAACCAAATACAATTTTTGAATATGGTAAAATTAATCAATTTGAAAGGAACACTTGATACTCCAACGGTGGTTCTTGACCCGCAGACGCATGTAGTAAAATTGTCGGGACGGTCTTTACCCGAAGATGCTGCGGCTTTTTACCGACCAATTTTAGATTGGCTCGACGACTATGCTCTTGATAACAAAGAAGATACGGTTGCTATTTTTAAACTCGATTACTTTAGCACTTCCAGTTCTAAAATGTTGTTATCCATTTTGTACAAACTCGAATCGATGAGTTTTTCAGGCACTAAAGTGAAAGTGCGCTGGTATTATCCCGAAGAAGACGACGACATTGAAGAAGCCGGAACGGTGTATTCCGAATTAGTCGAACTTCCGTTTGAACATTTAAGCTATACTTTAGATTAATGCTTCAAACAATCTGTATAAGAATTTTTTACAAAAAGTATTAAAAAAAAATTAAATCCAAAATACAAACATTTTTAAAACATTAAGAATTATGAGATACATTGAAAATTTGAGCATTGAGAAAAAAAATACTTTATTTGAATTAATGCGCACCAGCAAAAGTTACAAAGTGAGAAAAAGAGCTCACGCTATTTTATTAAGTTCTAAAAAATATAAAATCGACCAATTGGCAAGTATCTTCGATGTGGACAGAGATACCATAGCCGATTGGATTGGGAGGTGGGAACGCGATGGAGTTCTTGGCTTACAAGATGCTACACGTCCGGGCAGACCGAATGCCAAAGATGTGAAAGTGGATTGATGGCTCAATTTGTGGTAGCTTAAATTTTGTTTTTTTCTGAAAAAATGGAATTATACTTCAAAAACAGCAACTTTGCCCAAGTTTAGTTTTTGGCAAATTGCTAATTATTAAGTCTTTTTGTTTCATTTTCATAAAAAACCTTATTTTTCAATGATTTCAAAATTCAAAACTTTTTTGTGCTTTATTTTAAATCATTGAAAATTTGATATTTAGAAAATTGATTTTTCAAAAAGATTTTTTTAGCCGCATTGCTTTTTAGAAATTTTCAAAAAGAATGTTATTTTTGTTGTTTAAAAATTTAGTTACCCATAAAAGCAATCAACTATTTGTAAAATGTTAATATTTTTTTGAAAAAATGAGATATGTAAAAACGCTTACAACTGCCGAAATAACGGCTTTGAATGAAATCATGCGAAACAGTTCTGTTTTTCGTGTACGCCGCCGAGCGCATGTGATTTTGCTCAGCGCACGAAAATATAAAATTGACGATTTAGCCAATATTTTTGATGTGGACAGAGATACCGTTACAGATTGGATAAAACGTTGGGAAGTGTCTGGAATAGAAGGTTTAACCGATGTTGAACGCTCCATAAAATTGTAAAACGACTAAAAAACTGTGAAAAAGTAAATACTCAAAGACCTTTAAAGTTTTTAAACTTGAAAAGGTCTTTTTTTTTCGAGAAAGTTTTTTTAGAAAAGTTTTTCGGGAATTTTTTTTTGAAAGGAATATTTTTTTGAAAGGAATTTTTTTGAAATAAAATATAATGTATCAAAAATGTTGATTTTTGTTTACAAACGTGTTAGGTTTCGGAAACCTAACACGTTTATCAACGGATTTGAGACATGACCAAATAAAATTTTAAAAAGCCCAAAAATTAAATAATTTTTTTTTGCAAAATGTAAAATTCGTTTTTTGTATTGATGTTAAAAAATAAGTCAGGGTGATAAAATTTTTGTAATTCATTAATTTCAACGAGCAAATATTTTTTTTGTTTTAAAATTAGAGAAGGCGAAAAATTATTTTTTTCAATTTCATTTTCAAAATCGCGGTATAATTTTTTTTGAATCACACCAATTAAAGGCTCACTAATCTGATTGTGAATAGGATTGACGGCTTCAAAATCTTTTCCTTTTTCATACAAAAATAAAAAAAGTTCTTTGGTAAGCAAAGGCGTATCGCAACTGCATACAAAATTCACTTCGTTGCAAGAAGCCTTCAGCGCAGCATGAAAGCCGGCTGCCGGACCTATGTTTTTATAGAAATCGGTCTGTTTTCGAGCATTTAAAAAAGGATATTCTTCCGGTGTGTTTGTGCTAATGATGATTTCGTTGCAAAAACCCGAAAACATTTCAAACAAATGAGTTATCAGTGGTTTGCCTTTGTAAAGCAAAAGGGCTTTATTTTCGCCCATTCTGCTACTTTTTCCGCCCGCTAAAATTATTCCTGTAAATTTCAATTTTCGGTTGATTAAATTTTCTTTTTTTTACACAATTTTCTAATGAGCTTCTAACCAATTATTTCCAGTTCCTATTTCAACTGTTAGTGGAACTGAAATTTGAATAGCGTTTTCCATTTCTTGTTTCACTAATTGTTTCATCATTTCTAATTCCGAATTTTCAACATCAAAGACCAATTCGTCGTGAACTTGCAAAATGAGTTTACTTTTTAAGTTTCTGTTTTCTAATTGGTTATAAATTCCAATCATAGCTTTTTTAATCACATCAGCCGCCGAACCTTGAATGGGTGCGTTTATAGCGTTACGTTCTGCTAATGAGCGTACTACGTGATTGCGCGAGTTGATGTCGCTCAAATATCTTCTTCTGCCCGAAAGCGTTGTAACAAATTCATTTTCACGTGCAAAAGCGATTTGTTTGTCCATAAAATTTCTAATTTCGGGGTATGTAGCCATGTAGCTATCAATTATTTCTTTAGCTTGGCTTCTTTTAATTCCTAAATTTTCGGCTAAACCGAAGGCTGAAATTCCGTAAATAATTCCAAAATTAGCCGATTTTGCTTGCGAACGCATAGAGCGCGTTACTTCGTGCGCGGCTACATTGAAAATTTTTGAAGCCGTATCGGTATGAATATCAGCATTTTCAGCGAAAGCTTTTATCATATTTTGTTCATTGCTTATGTGCGCAATCATGCGAAGTTCTATTTGCGAATAGTCGGCTGCCAAAAGCGTGTGGTTTTCTGTGCGCGGCACAAATGCTTTGCGAATTTCTCTGCCACGTTCGGTTTTTATGGGAATATTTTGTAAATTAGGGTTCGTTGAACTCAATCTTCCGGTGGCAACACTCGATTGATTAAAATGAGTATGCAACAGTCCGGTTTGCAAATTTATTAATTTTGGCAAACTTTCTATGTATGTGCTTTTCAGCTTTGAAAGCGACCTGTATTCAAGTATCAGTTTAATGATTGGGTGTTGATTTGCTATTTTTTCCAAATCTTTTTCGGCGGTTGAATATTGCTGGGTTTTGGTTTTTTTTGCATCGCTTGAAAGTTGCATTTTTTCAAATAAAATTTCACCCAATTGTTTGGGCGAAGAAATGTTAAATTCCACTCCGGCGTGTTTGAAAATGCTGTTTTCCAATTCTTTTAATTCGAGCGAAAGGGTCGTGTTTTGTTGTTCTAAAACCGTAGGATTTATTTTTACGCCATTCATTTCCATTTGAGCTAAAACTCTAATTAGCGGCATTTCAATGTTTTGTGCTAAATTTAGCATATCAACTTCTTGCAATTTTGCATGTAAAATTTTAGAAAGCTGAAAAGTAATATCGGTTTTTTCGTTTCCTATTTCTATTAATTTAGAAGTTGGAATACCGCGCATGTCGGAAATTTCTATGGCTTTTTTGCCTGCAATTTTTTCTATATCAATTACCTCGTAGTTTAAATAATTTTTTGCAAGCCCCTCAAACGAATGATTTTGTTCGGGGTGTAAAACGTAATGCGCCAATTCTATGTCAAACAATTCTCCATTTACGGCAATTTGAAATTGATTTAAAATTTTAATTTGTTCTTTTAATTCGTAACCGATTTTACCAATGTTTTTATTTTCAAAAATAGGTTTTAATTGTTCTAAATACAGAGCGTTTTCTTTTTCGGCGAAAGCCAAAAAATACGATTGCTGAGCTGCAACCGAAAACGATATTCCTAAAATTTGGGCTGTGGTAAAAAGATTTCCGCTGGCAAAAATGTGAAAAGAAAATTCGTTGGCAGCGTTAAGTATTTTAATGAATTGTTTTAGTTGAATGGCATTATTTATCAGAATATAAGAATGTTGTGTATTTTGATAATTTTTAAAAAGCGAAACATTTTCTATTGCAAAATCAAAACTGTTTTGCGCTGGAACTGAATCAAATAAATTTCCTTGTGACGAGTTGGTTTGCGGTTGCGACTGCAAAACTCGTTTGGCTAAAGTGTTAAATTCTAATTCATTAAATATTTTTTCAAGGTCTTCTTTATTCACTTCTTTTAAACGAATTTCATTTTCATCAAAATTTAGCGGTACATTTATATCAATGGTAACAAGCTTTTTAGAGAGCATTACTTGTTCTTTTGATTGAAGTAAATTCTCCTTTTGCTTGCCTTTTAATTTGTTGATGTTTTCATAAATTCCTTCTATGCTGCCAAATTGCGAAATCAAAATTTTAGAGGTCTTTTCGCCTATGCCTGCTGCGCCCGGCACGTTGTCGCTCGCATCGCCCCAAAGTCCCAGAATATCAATAACTTGTAACGGATTTGTGATTTCAAATTTTTCGTTCACTTCTTTCACGCCCATAATATCTATGTCGTTGCCCTTGTATCGGGGTTTGTATAGAAAAATATGCTCTTCCACCAATTGGCAATAATCTTTGTCAATGGTCATCATATAAGTTATAAAACCTTGATTTTTAGCTATTTTTGCCAAAGTACCTATCACGTCGTCAGCCTCAAATCCATCAACTTCAAAGCGTTTGATGTTGAAAGCATCGATAATTTTTTTTATTAAGGGGATTGAAATTTTTATATCTTCCGGTGTTGGCGGTCGCTGCGCCTTGTATTTTGGATAAATATCGTTTCTAAAAGTCAAACCTTGCGGGTCGAAAACTACGGCAATGTGAGAGGGTTTTTCTTTTTGCAAAATTTCGTGCAAAACATTGGTAAAACCAAAAATTGCCGAAGTATTTACGCCTTTTGAATTGATGCGCGGGTTGTTAATGAAAGCATAATAAGCTCTGTAAATCAGCGCATAAGCATCGAGTAAAAAAAGTTTTTTTTCCATTTTTATTAAAAAAGTTTATTCGTTGTCGCTGGCGTACCACTCTGCATAAGAAGTAGCCGTTTCGTGCAGTTTTATGCTGAAAAGTCGAATATTTTCCGGTAAATGTTTCTTTATTTTTTCGGCAAAATGAATGACCATATTTTCGCAAGTGGGTTGTTCTTCGCAAACAATAAATCGTTCAAAAATTTTTCCCAACATTTTTAATTTTTCAATATTTTCAGCTTTATTTACAGCGTAAGCATGGTCGAAAACATCTACAATTTCTTGTTTTACAATACGTTTTAAATCGCCAAAATCCATTACCATACCGTTTTTAACATTTTGATTGTCGTTGATGGGTTCGCCAATTACGGTAACGAAAAGTTTATAGGAATGTCCGTGAATATTTTTACAAAGTCCGTCGTAACCTAAAAGCGAGTGTGCTGTTTCAAAGCCAAATTCTTTGGTAAGTCTAACTTTTGCCATTTTTTTTATCTAAATTTTTAAAATACAAAATTATAAAAAAAAACAGTTTTAAAAAGATTATTCTATTAAAAAGATGTAATTTTGAATAATTAGGATTAATGAAATTAATTTAAGATATTGTAAATTAATTTGTTATAAAAGCAAGCAAACTTTTTTTTTTATGAATTTTAAGAGTAATCTTTTTTCAAAGAACTTTAAAAATAATTAGTTACTGACAACTTTTTTTATTTTTGTAGATGAATTTTTTACCCTTTTTGCGTTTGTAAATTTTTTAACCTTTTGTAAAAGCAAATACGGCAATACTTATTTTAATTCCTTTTACTTTTAATAGTGTTTCTGCAGCAGCTTCAAGCGTAGCACCCGTTGTAAGCACATCGTCAATTAATAAAATGTGCTTATTTTCAAGTCTTTCCATATTTTTAATGTCAAAAATATTTTGCACATTTTGCCAACGTTCATCTCTTTTTTTTCGAGTTTGAGTTTTAGTTTCAATGGCACGGTATAAGTTGTTGTTTTCTATTGGTTTACCCAACACTTCATTAATTCCGTAAGCCAACATTAAACTTTGGTTGTAACCTCTTTCACGTTCGCGCTTGCTGTGTATAGGAAGTGGAATAATTAAATCAACATCTTGAAATTTAACATCTTGCAATAAATTATCTCCCATAAAATTGCCCATTAAAATACCCAACTCCGGCTTTGATTTGTATTTGAGTTTATGCAGCAGATTTTTGACAATACCAAATTTTGAATAAAAACTATAACTCGTAGCCGCCTGCACCGGCACGCGCCCCCAAAAAACCTCTTCCACCGGATTTTCCGTTTCTTTGTGAAAATTGGTTTTCGGAATATCAAAACGGCAATGCGTGCAAAGCATGAACTCACCTTTTACCAAATGTTTTCCACAGCTTTCGCAAAAAGTTGGAAAAAATAGCTCAAAAGTGTTTTTCACTATTTTTATTAAAAAAAAGTTGCTTTTATTTTTCTTCAATGGAAATGTAATTAATTGTTTTATAATGTTTTATCTAAAAAATAATTGTATAAATTCAAGTAGCAAAAATATATTTTTTTAGAAAAAAAAGAAAAAATATTTAAAATGTAGTTTTTTTTTGTAAATTTGTTAAAAAAAAGCAATATTTTGCATTTTTTTATTATTTTTGAAAAAAAAAACATTCAAAATAATTGCATCATTAAACTCTAAAAAAGTATAAAAAATTATGAGATTTACAAGTATTATTTTAGCTTTGTCGCTTCTTGTTTTTGTAAGTTGCAAAGATATTTCGGATAAATTATCGAATAAAAAAACCGAAAAAGTTCTCAACGAAGAACCGGAAGTTTATGCCGACGAAAAAGAAGTGGTAGAAGAAGAACCGGAAGTAGTTATTGACACGCCCAAAGTTACAACTGCTGAGGAAATTAAAACCGACCTCAATAAAGATGTTATTTTGCCCGGAAAATTTTACATTATCGGTGGTAGTTTTAAAACTTACCAAAAAGCCCAAGAACTTCACAGTCAATTAACTAAAAAAGGTTACTCCGAAACTCAAATTCTCGACCCAGTTAATAATTTTAGTCGTGTGGTTATCAGCTCATTCAATACCGAAGCCGAAGCACGTGCAGAACTTAAAAAACTTCGCGCTCAATACAAAGACGAAACCATTTGGCTGCTAACTCCAAAAAAATAAATAAGTAAACTGGTAAATTGTTAAATTGTTATGTTTATTATACAGCAAGCGGTAACTTTGCCAAAGTTTTAAACTTTGGCAAAATTTTAATTACAAAGCACTTACATAAAAATACTGCTCAAATTATCACCGTTTAAAGTATAACAATTTAACAATTTAACCATTCAATCATGTAATTTGTTGATTAATAATGAAATATTGCAATCACCTTTTTCGATATTCGAGGTTAAAAACCAGAGAAATACAAATCGGACATTTGAGTATGGGCGGCGAAAATCCCATTCGTATTCAATCGATGAATAACACACTCACGCTCGATACGGAAAGTTCTGTGGCTCAAGCCAAAAGAATAGCCGATGCAGGTGCAGATTTTGTACGATTAACAGCACCCGGAACAAAAGATGCCGAAAATTTAAAAGAAATAAAACAGCAATTGGTTAAAAATGGCTATTCCATTCCACTCATTGCCGATATACATTTTCAACCTCAAGCCGCAGTGATTGCAGCTCAATATGTTGAAAAAGTGCGAATCAATCCGGGAAATTTTGTCGATAAACGCGCTTCATTTGAAAAAGTTGAATTTACCGATAACCAATACAAATTGGAACTTTCGCGTATTCATCAAAAAATGAAGCCATTACTCGAAGTTTGCAAAAAGCGAAAAGTCGCTTTGCGCATCGGTTCCAATCACGGCTCGCTTTCCGACCGCATTCTGACCCGCTTCGGCGACACGCCCGAAGGCATGGTGGAATCGGTTATGGAATTTTTGCGAATTTGCAGAAAAGAAAATTTTCATAACCTTGTTATTTCGCTCAAAGCAAGCAATACGCGCGTTATGATTTACGCTTATCGGCTTATGGTAAACAAAATGTTAGCCGAAAACATGGATTACCCACTGCATTTGGGCGTTACCGAAGCCGGCGAAGGCGAAGACGGACGCATCAAATCGGCTGTGGGAATAGGCGCGTTGCTTGCCGATGGAATCGGCGACACCATTCGCGTTTCGCTCACCGAAGAACCCGAATTTGAAATTCCCGTTGCCCGAAAATTAGTCGATTATTTTTACGAAAGGCAATACCATGAATACATCAAACCCGTTGATATAGAGCCTAAAAGCCCCTTTGTTTATGAAAAAAGAGAAAGCTTTGAAATTTTAAACATTGGAGGCGAAAAAAATCCGATTGTAATGCTTAAAACCGAAAATTTCTTTCAACCAAACTTGGAAAGCATCGGATTTACATTAAAAAACAATCAATACATAAAAACCGACCGCGCCGCCGATGCCATTATTATGGACAATATGCCCAATTTTCAAATCCCAAAAGGTTTAGAAATATTCGTTTGCTTCGAAAAATACAAAAAAGCAAACCAAATTTATCCCTATTTAACTTTAAAAGAGTTTTTAAGAGAAAATATTTTAGAAGACGAAAAAATTCTGGTTGAAATTAACCATTTAGATATAAACGAAGTCAATTTACAAAAAATAAAATATGCAAAAAATGCCATTTTAATATTCCATTCCACCAACAAAAATCATTTAGCTGAAACTCGCGCATTCTTGTACATGCTTTGGAAATACGAAATAAAAAACCCCATTATTTTTAAAACACATTACCAAGAACACGAATTAGAAGATTTTCAGCTCAAAAGCGCAGCCGATTTGGGCGTTTTGTTCATCGACGGCTACGGCGATGGCATAATGCTTTGCAACAATCATAAAACCAACACATTAACACCACCACAAATCATCGAAACTTCGCTTGGAATTTTGCAAGCCTCGCGCGTGAGAGTTTTCAAAACCGAATACATTTCTTGCCCGGGTTGCGGTCGCACGCTTTTCAATTTGCAAGAAACCACTGCCCAAGTGCGCCAAAAAACCAAGCATTTGAAAGGTTTAAAAATAGCCGTAATGGGCTGCATAGTAAACGGACCCGGCGAAATGGCAGACGCCGATTACGGTTACGTAGGTTCGGGAATTGGAAAAATAAACCTGTATAAAGGACAAACTTTGGTTAAAAAAAACATTCCACAATCCGATGCCGTTTCGCAATTAATCGATATCATCAAACAAAATGGCGATTGGACAGAGGAAGAATTTTAAAAATTTAACATTTTTTTTTTTCATTAAAAAAAAAAAAAATTTTTTGTTTGACCATTTTTTTTTTTTGTAAGTTATTGAAATAAAATTAATTATATTTTTTTTTCAAAAAAAGAATAAATTTATTTTCATAAAAACGCACAAAAAATTCGTTTCAAAACAAAAGAAAAAATATTTTTTTTTAAATAAAAAATATAAAAATTTGTATAGTAAAAAAAATACTACTAAATTTGTGTTTTACAAAGTGAGATGTTTTTTAGGAAAAAAAATAAAATTTTAAAAACATCAAAACATATAAAACTTTGAAAAACAGATAAATAAAAAAAATAAAGAAACTCTTTTTTACAAAAAAATAAATAAACAGTAGATTTAGTTTATCTTTGTTTTTAAAAAAATTATATAAACTAACTTCTTAATAACTAATAAAATGAAAAAAACATTACTTCTGACACTATTTTCTATAGTATTTCTTTTTCCAGCTTTGGCAGTTGAAAAAGTATTAGACGGATTTTTTCAGGGCGAAAACCTTTATGTTTACAATCCGATGGACGAATCGGGAACCGATTTTTGTGTTACAAAAGTTACCGTAAACGACAAAGATGCTAACTGTATTGTTAATTCTAATGCTTTTGTTATTGATTTAAAGCAGTTTGGGCTTAATAAAGGCGAACCCATAGTAATCGTTATGCACCACAAAGAAGGTTGCGAACCCAAAATTTTAAATCAAGAAACGTTAAAACCCCAAAGTACTTTTACAATTACTTCTATCAACGTGAATGCGCAAGGCACTTTGCAATGGACAACCATAGAAGAACAAGGTAAAATCCCGTTCTTGGTAGAACAATTCCGTTGGGGAAAATGGGTTGAATTGGGCGTTGTTGAAGGCATTGGTTCTACACGCACCAACGAATATCATTTCATTTTAAACAACAACGACAAATTGAAACCTCATTCAGACATCAACACTTACCGTGTGCGTCAGGTGGATTTCAAAGGCAAATCGCGTATGTCGTTGCAAACCAAATTCAAATCGAGTGTTGTGGGGGTTACTATGGTTTTTGACAGCAAAGCTAAAACTGTAACTTTCTCTGGAAAAACAAGTTACGAAGTTTTAAATGCTGCTGCCGATGTGCTTTTGAGTGGTTATGCCGAAAGTATTGACTTATCTTCGCTTGGTAAAGGTGAATTTTTTGTTAATTTTGACAATTCAAACCAAAAAGTTAAAATCAAAAAATAATTTTTTTTTGAAAATAAATTTCTTTTAAAAAAAAAGCTGTCTTTAAAACAAAGACAGCTTTTTTTTTTTTTTAAAGCGGAATATTACCGTGTTTCTTTTTGGGCAAAGTGTCCACTTTGTTTTCGAGCATTTTGAAACCACGAATAACTCTTTCGCGAGTTTGTCGGGGTTTGATAATTTCGTCAATGTATCCTCTTGCGGCTGCGTTGTAGGGATTTGCGAACAGTTCGTTGTACTCGTCTTCTTTTTCTTTGTGCTTTAGAGCCGGATTTTCGGCTTCGGTAATTTCTTTTTTGAAAATTATTTCCGAAGCTCCTTTTGCGCCCATTACGGCAATTTCGGCAGAGGGCCAAGCAAAATTCAGGTCAGCACCAATGTGTTTTGAGTTCATTACATCGTAAGCACCTCCGTAGGCTTTGCGCGTGATAACGGTAATTCGCGGCACGGTGGCTTCGGAGAAGGCGTACAAAAGTTTTGCTCCGTTCATAATTATTCCGTTCCATTCTTGGTCGGTGCCGGGCAAAAAGCCCGGAACATCAACTAAAACAAGCATGGGAATGTTGAAAGAATCGCAAAAACGCACAAAACGCGCTCCTTTGATGGAGGAATGATTGTCTAAAACTCCGGCTAAGTGCATGGGTTGGTTGGCAATAATTCCAACGCTTTTTCCGGCTAAATGGGCAAATCCGACTACTATGTTTTCGGCATAATTTTTATGCACTTCCATAAAGCTGCCTTCGTCCACTACATTGCATATAACTTCCTTAATATCATAAGGTTGGTTTGAATTATCGGGAATAATTTTATCGAGAATGGGGCGGCATTCGTCAGTGGGTTTGTAGTTTTTTTCGGGCGGCAGGTCTTCGCAATTTTGGGGAATGTAAGTCAAAAGTAGCTTGATGTGATTGATGGCATCGAGTTCGTTTTTGGCAGCAAAATGTGCAACTCCCGATTTTGAAGAGTGCGCTTGTGCGCCGCCGAGTTCGGCAGAAGTAACTTCTTCGTGTGTAACGGTTTTTACCACATTGGGACCGGTAACAAACATGTAAGAATTTTTTTCGACCATAATATTGAAATCGGTAATGGCAGGCGAATAAACCGCACCGCCGGCGCAAGGTCCTAAAATAGCCGAAATTTGTGGCACAACGCCCGAAGCGCGTGTGTTTCGGTAAAAAATATCGGCATATCCGGCAAGCGAAACGACTCCTTCTTGTATTCTGGCGCCGCCCGAGTCGTTTAAGCCGATTACCGGCGCACCGTTTTTGAGAGCTAAATCCATAATTTTAACAATTTTTTCGGCATGAGCTTCGGAAAGTGAGCCTCCAAAAACGGTAAAATCTTGTGAAAAAACATAAGCCAAACGTCCGTTGATAGTTCCGTAACCGGTAACTACTCCATCGCCCAAATATTGTTGTTTGTCTAAACCAAAGTCGCGCGAGCGGTGCTTTACAAACATGCCCAGTTCTTGAAATGAGCCTTCGTCCATAAGCAAATTGATGCGTTCGCGAGCGGTTAGTTTGCCTTTTTCGTGTTGCGATTTTATTCTATCTTCGCCTCCACCCAGCAAGGCTTCTTGACGTTTTTGTTCGAGAAGGTTTAGTTTATCCATTGTTTTTTTATTCTGTTTGTTATTTTTAAATTATTTTTTTATTTTCTTTTTTTCAAAAAAAATTTTTATAAAAAAGAAAAAAAGAATCAATAAGTAATTTTGCTGCAAAGATATGTAATTATGTAGAAATGGTAAAATGTTCATAAGAAAAATAATACGAAAACGTATTATTTTTTTTTAGAAAACGGGTTCGATGGGAAAACTGACAAAGAATGTTGTTTCTACATTGGTTTCACTTTCAAACCAAATTTTGCCATTGTGTTTGTTTACAAATTCTTTGCAAAGAATAAGTCCTAAGCCTGAGCCGACTTCGTTTTCAGTTCCTTTTTCGGTAAAATCGGTATCGATTTTAAAAAGGAGGTCTTGGTTTTCGGGGCTGATTCCTACGCCATTGTCGGTGATGGCAAAAACGATGGAATTGTCGATTCGTTGTACTTTTATATGAATTTTTCCGCCTCTGAATGAGTATTTAATGGCGTTTGTAATAAGATTTCGTAAAATGGTTTCAAACATAAAAATATCGGCTTTAAAGAATATTCCCGCAGGGTATTCGTGTGTAAAATTGATGTTTTTTTTATTTAAAACGGGTTTGTATTGGTAACTCATTTTTTCAAAGATAGATTCTAAGGCTATGGTTTGTGGGTCGAACGACATGCGTTGCATTTGAACGCGCGACCATTGGAGTAGGTTTTCGAGCAAAATGTAGCTTTGATTGGCGGCTTGGTACATCAAGTGAGCGTATTCACTGACGTTTTGGTAATTTTGGATTTTAACTTTTTCAATAATTAAGTCGGAAAAACCTAAAATGGCTGAAAATGGACTTCGCAAATCGTGTGCAATGATAGAAAAAAATCTATCTTTTGTAGCGTTGAGAGCTTTTAGTTCTTGGTTTTGTTCACTGATTTGTATTTCTTTTTGTACCAACTCGGTAATGTCGGCAACTGTACCGAGCGAAATGAGTGGTTTTAGTTCTTCATCGTAAATGTGTTTGCATTTTTCATTGACGTATTTTATGGTTCCATCGGCAAGCAAAAGTCGGTGAACGATGTCGTAATTTGTTCTATTTTCGAGCGACTGTGTGTAAGAATTGTTTACAAATTCGCGGTCTTCGGGGTGAATGGTATCTAAAAAGGCTTGGTAATTGGCTTTAAATTCTTGAGGTTTGAGTCCAAAGATTCGATAAACTTCGTCAGACCAGTAGAGTGTGTTGGTTTGAAAATTCAATTCCCAATGCCCGATGTGTGCTGTTTGCTGGGCTTGTAGAAGTTGCTGCTCTCGTTTTTCGAGTTGCATTTGAGCGTCTTTTTGTTTTGAAAAATCGGTGTGAGTTCCTACAATGCGTATGGCTTTTCCTTCGGCATTAAAAATAGCGGTCGCTTTTGTTTGAATATCAACCCAATAGCCGTTTTTGTGTTTCATTCTAAATTGTGTTTCGTAGCGCGGTGTTTCGCCTTTTAGATGTTTGCTAAAAGTGTTCCAAGCTTGAGAAATGTCGTCTTTGTGAATTAAATTTTCCCAAGTTTCAAATTGATTGGGCATTTCGTGGTCTTGATATCCGAGCATTTCTTTCCAACGTGGCGAAAGGTACATTTTGTTTTGCTCAATGTCCCAATCCCAAATGCCTTCGTCTGTGGCTTGCATGGCAAGTTTGAATCGTTCTTGGCTTTTGAAGAGTTGTTCTTCTATTTTTTTTCGCTCGCTAATGTCGGTGTGCGTGCCTATCATGCGCAAAGGCTTTTTTTCGTGGGTAAATTCAACAATTTTTCCACGGTCTAAAATCCATTTGTAGCTTCCGTCTTTGCATTTCAAACGGTGTTCACTTTCGTAAAATTCTGTTTTTTTGTCCAAATGGTCGTAAAGAGCTTTATAAACGAAGTCTTTGTCTTCGGGGTGAACGATGTTGCTCCACGAATTGATGTTGTTTTTAATATCTTCTTCTTGGTAGCCGAGCATTTTTTTCCATTGAGCCGAAAAATAAACTTGGTTGGTTTCTACGTTCCAATCCCAAAGTCCGTCTTTGTTGCCTTCTATGGCAAATTTCCAACGCATTTCGCTTGCTTTAAGGGCTTCGTCTTTGTTTTGCAGCTCGGTAATGTCGGTAAAAATGCAATTTGTTTTGATAAAATTTCCATGTTCGTCTTCTGTAATGCAACCCTCAAAAAGGGCTAAAAAATAGTTGCCGTTTTTTTGTTTTAATTTTAAAGTAACGCTTTCAACTTTTTTTTCTGAAATAAGTTTTTCAAATTTTTTTTCAAACAAATTTATCGAATCGGGGTGCAAAATATTGGTTATTGGAGTATTAATGATTTCGTCTTGGGTGTAACCGGTTATTTGCAGCCATCTTTTGTTTACGTTCAAAAGCAAAGCTTCTTTTGATAACGATTGATAAGGAATTGGAGCATTTTCATACAATTTTTTATAAACGCTTATATTGTCGTGGGATAAAAATTGCGCATGTTTTTGCGAAGTTAAATCGGATAAAATAGCTGTTACGTATTCTACTTTAGCCGATTTATTGGTAACGGGAAAAATAAATTCTTTAAAAAAACGCGTGTCTTTGCGGGTTTGCCAATTGTTTTCGGCTATATTGAATTGATATTCAATTTCGTGCGAAAAACTCTCAGCCGTGTCATATACTTTTTTGTAAATTTGGCTTACCCCATTTTTTTGCGCAAAAGAATCGGTCAAAACATTGAATTTTCCTATTCCTTCGTTTAAATCGGGCAATTGCAAGTTTTCTTTTTGTGCGTTGTTTATTTTGTATGAAAAACCTTGCGAATCGAAAATTTGTACGCCACAAGGTAAGTTTTCAAAGATTTTTTTATACAAAAAAACTTCTTCTTCCAATCTTTGAATTTTTTCTTCTAAAGATTTTATGATAGATTTAGAATCTTCCATTTTCATCGTTTTTGCAGCCACATTCAACAACACTTTTTTTAAATCAATCTTTTTTAATTTTAAATTTTTTAGTATTTATTTTAAAAAAAAAGATTGATTTTTAGATATTTATTTTTCTTTCATAATAGATATTGAATTTTAAAGCAATAATAAAAAAATGAACGAACTTCTTGAAAGTATAACACTATAAAATTACGTTTTTTTTTAATTTTTTCCAAATTTTTTTTGAAAAAATATCTTTTTTTTGAAAAAAAAATTTTTTTTACAAAAAATCCACTTCAAATTTTGTCTTTTTTCTTATCAAAAATCAAAAAAAATTGAAATGGATTTGTCTTTTTTCTTATCAAAAATCAAAAAAAATTGAAATGGAACGGTTACTAAAAATATCAAAATTAAGCTATTATGCTTTTTTCTTTGTCTTGCTTTATTGTATTTTCGTTTAACGCATTAAAACTATTTCTGTAAAAAAGCAGAACAATTACCACGCCCACCGAAATAGCCGAGTCGGCAATGTTGAAAACGGGGCGGAAAAATTCA
Organism: Paludibacter propionicigenes; assembly: GCA_020721325.1. Taxonomy (GTDB): domain Bacteria; phylum Bacteroidota; class Bacteroidia; order Bacteroidales; family JAIFNL01; genus JAIFNL01. The sequence continues at coordinate 2,308 of DYNA01000062.1, read as the reverse complement.
AAATAATCGCCTCCCCAAAATGGAATCCAGTCGGGGTAACTTCCTTTAATCAGCGGAAAATAAAACATATCGACCACTCTTCCGTGCAAAAAACTTTCGTAACCCGCGCCCAAGGTGGTCATTTGCGCTACATCGCCCCAGAGCTTGCTTTCGGTAAAAATAAGCCCGTAAAATGCGCTGTCGAGCAGATTGCCCAATGCTCCGGTAAAAATAAGTGAAATGCTCAAAACCAGTCCATTAGAAGTTTTGCTTTTGATTAAAAAAGCAATGTACCAGCCCAAAAAAGCAATGGCAACCATTCTGAACAGGCTCAATAACAATTTTCCCCATCTGCCACCAAACGACATGCCGAATGCCATGCCTTCGTTTTCTATAAAATGTATTCTAAACCAATTGGTTATAAAATGTTCTTCGCCTAAAAACATGTGTGTTTTAATCCAAATTTTTAAAATTTGGTCGATGAGTAAAATTGCAAAAATAAGCAATATGGATTTGTATTTTATTGACATATCTAATCTACTGAAAAACTTATTCTTTTTTGTGCTTTTTTAAAAAGAATAATTGTAAATAATTAGGTTAAAAAAAAATGGCGCAAAAATTTACATTAAAATTTTTATCAAATTTAATAGAAATAAAATTTGGTAAAAATTTTAATTTTGGTGAAAAATAAATGCGCATAAAAAAATTACGCCTGTCCGTTTTTTGCTTCTATGCTCAACGTGGCATGTGGCACGGCGCGAAGTCGTTCTTTTGAAATGAGTTTACCGGTTTCGCGGCAAATTCCATACGTTTTGTTTTCAATGCGCATGAGAGCGGCTTCTAAGTGCTGAATGAATTTTTGCTGTCTGTGGGCAAATCTTCCGGCTTCTTCTTTTGAAAGCACCGATGCGCCTTCTTCCAGCACTTTGAAAGTGGGCGATGTGTCTTGAATGTCGTTGCCATCGGTGTGGTCAATAACACTCTTGTATGTTCTGTAATCGGCGCGTGCTTTTTGGAGTTTATCGAGGATTAGCTCTTTAAACTCTTTTAATTCATCGTCGCTGAATCTTTTTTTCTCTTCCATAACAAATTGTTGTATTTTATTGGTTTTGATTTTTCTTTTTATAAAAAAATATAATATAACTATTTTATTTCACTTGCTTCAAAGTTGCTTTGATTTACAATTTTTATATTTTCGTTGTCGGGCGAAAGTATATAAAAACCATATTTTAAAGCTTCTTCAATTACCTCATCTTCAAACGAAAAGGCTGCAATAGCACCATAAAGTTTGTACTCTTTATGTTCAGGGAAAAGCGTTCTAAATCTTTTCAATCTTTTTTCATAAAACGGTCTTAACTGTTCCAGTCTGAAAATATATTTTACCTCAACAATTAAAACTTTATAGCTGTTGTATAAAATAATATCGTATTCGGCTTCAGTATTGTTTCGTTTTCGTCGCCTATTAAAATCAATAAAATCAAATTTTAATTTACCTACTTGCATCGATTTTTCCAAAGCGGCTGCAAAAAAATCTTCTGCAATGGCTCCATTGCTTTTTCCAATTCCACCGAGTTCTTTGTGAATTTCTTGAAATTTTCTATCTGTTTCTTGAAATTTTCTGTCAGTTTCTAACGACATTTTTTCCATTCTAATGGCAGCTTCTTTCTGAGTTTTAATCAAATCTGCCATTAAGCCGTCTAAATATTCTCGTGTTATGGGCTGATTGTGCAATTGCATATAGAAATGTTTTAGAGATTTTCGTCAATATTTGTAAATACTGTTTATTTTTTGTTTACTAAATAATTCTTATAAATTATTTAATTTCACCGACTTCAAAGTTGCTTTGGTTTACTATTTTTATATTTTCGTTGTCGGGCGAAAGTATATAAAAACCATATTTTAAAGCTTCTTCAATTACCTCATCTTCAAACGAAAAGGCTGCAATAGCACCATAAAGTTTGTACTCTTTATGTTCAGGGAAAAGCGTTCTAAATCTTTTCAATCTTTTTTCATAAAACGGTCTTAACTGTTCCAGTCTGAAAATATATTTTACCTCAACAATTAAAACTTTATAGCTGTTGTATAAAATAATATCGTATTCGGCTTCAATATTGTTTCGTTTTCGTCGCCTATTAAAATCAATAAAATCAAATTTCAATTTACCTACTTGCATCGATTTTTCCAAAGCGGCTGCAAAAAAATCTTCTGCAATGGCTCCATTGCTTTTTCCAATTCCACCGAGTTCTTTGTGAATTTCTTGAAATTTCCGGTCGGTATCTTGAAATTTCCGGTCGGTATCTTGAAATTTCCGGTCGGTATCTTGAAATTT
>DYNA01000239.1:3350-5576 GCA_020721325.1 Paludibacter propionicigenes | reverse complement strand
AAAATTTATTTATCTTTGCGAAAAATTACCATTGGTTATAATTCGTTTCTTTTTTTATGTAAAAAATTGAAATTCAGAAATTTACAAAAAAGTATTTTTTTATGCTATTAAATATTTGTATTTTAATTTTTTTGCAAAAAAAGAATTATTAAACTTAAAAATTTATCATAAATAGTTGATTAATAAAATGGTAACATAAAGGCAAACTAAGTCGAAAAATGAAAAAAATGCAAACAAACCAAATACTATAAATTTAATTTACTAAAAAAAAAATGGGAAATATAACTTTCACAATGATTAAACCCAATGCGGTAAAAAGTGGTTACACTGGCGAAATTATTCAACGCATGGTTGCCGGAGGTTTTAAAGTTAGAGCTATGAAAATGACTGAATTAAGTGTAAAAGATGCTCAACGATTCTATGCTGTTCACAGCGAAAGAAGTTTTTTTAACGAGTTGGTAGAATTTATGTCGTCCGGTCCGATTGTAGCTATTATGCTTGAAAAAGAAAATGCGGTTGAGAATTTCCGCAAATTTATTGGTGCAACCGACCCTGCTAAAGCCGATGAAGGTACCATTCGTAAATTGTTTGGCGAAAATGTGCAATCCAATGCGGTTCACGGTTCGGATAGCGACGAAAATGCTGTTATTGAAAGCAATTTCTTTTTCTCGGAAAGAGAAAAATTCTGATAGCCTCAGATATACTGCAAACGAACTTTGGCAAAGTTTTAATTACAAAGTACTTACATAAAAATAAAAGCTCAAATTATAACCGCTTAAAGTATAGTAACATTACAAAAGGCAACTTTTCCAAAGTTTTTAAAAAAATTAGTCGGTTTTTTTTTTATATTTTTTTAAAAAAAAACCGACTAATTTTAAAATTTTAACACATTTTCTATAAAAAAAAAATTAAGGTTAAAATTTATCCCTTTTTTTTAGTTTCTTTATGCAAAAAAAGCTCCTAAAGTTAGACTTTTTCAACCCATTAAAGCCCTAAGTTCTAAATTTAAAGCCCTTTCAAAAAAAATTAAAAAACATTTAACATTGCACTTTAGCCTACTGAATATTAAATTTTTATTTTTGCGCTCAGCAAATTAAAATTTTATAACAAAAAAAATAGAAACATGAAAGTAGCTGTTGTAGGCGTAACCGGAATGGTGGGACGCATAATGCTTAAAGTGCTTGAGGAAGAGAATTTTCCGGTAACGGAATTGATTCCGGTGGCATCGGAAAAATCGGTTGGGAAAGAAATAGATTTTAAAGGGAAAAAATACAAAGTTGTTGATATGCTTTCGGCAATTGCTGCAAAACCGCAAATAGCCGTGTTTTCAGCCGGAGGCGGCACATCGCTTGATTGGGCAGAAAAATTTGCCGAAGTGGGTTGTTTTGTGGTAGATAATTCGTCGGCTTGGCGCATGCACCCCGAAAAAAAATTAATAGTTCCCGAAATCAATGCTCACGAACTAACTGAAAATGATTTAGTTATAGCCAATCCGAATTGTTCAACCATTCAAATGGTGGTTGCTTTAGCCGATTTGCACAAAGCCTTCAAAATAAAACGCATTGTGGTTTCTACTTATCAGTCGATAACCGGAACCGGAAAAGCGGCTGTGGAACAATTTGAAAATGAGCGTTCTGGAATTGAAGGCAAAATGGTTTATCCGTATTTAATAGATAAAAATTGTTTACCCCAGTGCGATGTTTTTACCGACAACGGTTACACGAAAGAGGAAATGAAATTGGTAAACGAAACCATGAAAATTTTCAACGATTATACCATAAAAGTTACTGCCACAGCCGTTCGTGTGCCAGTGGTTGGCGGACATTCGGAGTCAATAAATGTTGAATTTGAAAAGGACTTTGAACTTGAGCAAGTGCGTGAAATATTAAAAAATACTGCCGGAGTAATTTTGCAAGACGATTTGGACAACAAAATTTATCCCATGCCGCGCTATGCCGAAGGTAAAAACGAGGTTTTTGTGGGTAGAGTGCGTCGCGATTTTTCTAATGAACGCAGCCTAAATCTCTGGGTAGTAGCCGATAATTTGCGCAAAGGCGCGGCTACCAACGCCGTTCAAATTGCTAAATACATTACAAAATTTATAAAATAAATTGTTAAATTGTTAAATTGTTAAATTGTTAAATGGCTAAATATTTTTTTTTAGAAGAAAAAAAATAATTATTTGATATTCAATTAATTTAGTCAATTTAACAATTTAACAATTTA
>DYNA01000239.1:0-3250 GCA_020721325.1 Paludibacter propionicigenes | reverse complement strand
CAATTTAACAATTTAACAATTTATCTATTTATTTAATTAAATTTTTACGATATTATTTTTAATTGCAAATCCAACCAATTCGGCAGTATTTTTTGAATTTGTTTTTTCAATAATGCTTGCTCTGTGGTTATCGACCGTTCTTGCGCTGAGAAATAATTTTTCGGCAATTTCGAGGTTTGTAAAGCCTTGGCAAATGTACTGCAAAACTTCTTTTTCGCGCACCGACAAATTAATTTTTGTTTTTAGCTTCTGAACTTTTAAAGTTTTATCTATTTTTACGATTTTCAATGCGTTATTGAGTTCGTTTATTATAAAATTGTTTTCATTTTCTTTAAAATAATTAATTATTTCGGTCATTTCTACCGAAATTTCGTTTTGAAAAGAATTTTTATTTTCCAATGGATTGATAATTCCAATGAAAGCGTTTTCGGTATTAATTTTTTTGAAAAAAAGTTCAATTTCAATGAGTTGCTTGTCTTTTGAAAGCAATACGGTTTTTATGCTTTCTTGGTCGGAAACGCCATCGAGGCACAATTGCATTTTATCTTGAACATATTCAAAATTATTTACAAACAAATTTTTTAAATCAATTTGGTGCAATTCGTTGATTGAATAGTTTGTAATTTGGGAAAAGGTTTTGTTTATTTTGATGATTTGATTTTCTACAAAATAAAAAACCCCTGAAAATGGATTTTCAAAAGCCAGTCGAAAATAACTGCTTTCACGTTGTTTTTGGTAATCAATTTTTTTTAATTGTTTTTCAATGGAATTGATTAATTCTTTGGTTTTGAATGGTTTAACAATGTAATCGACCGCACCGAGCATCAGACCGGTTCTAAAATCTTCCAATTGAGTTTTGGCAGTTAGAAAAATAACCGGAATATGCTCAACTTCAATACTTTGGCTTAAATGTTCCAAAAGTTGAAATCCATCAAATCCGGGCATCAATACATCTGAAATAATCAAATCGGGTTTTTCTTTTAGGGTTTTTAACAAACCCTCGTTGCCATCGCAAGCAAGCAACACTCGATAATTTTTAGTTTCAAGTATATCTTTGAGCGTTTCTCTTATGTCCTTTTCATCTTCAATTATTAAGATTTTTTTCATTTTGTAATGTATTGTAAGGCAGCTCAATAAAAAAAGTTGTACCTTCGTTGGTTTTACTTGTAAAAGAAATTTTTGCGTTGTGCATATTGAGATATTCCCTTGCTATAACAAGTCCTAAACCGGTTCCAGTTAAATTTTCGGTATTTGAACCTCGAAAAAATATATTAAACAATTTTTTCTGGTCTTTTTCTGGTATTCCAATGCCTCTATCAATTACTTTTATTAAAACGTGGTTTTCTAAAAAATCAATACACAAATCGACTTCTTTATTTGAATACTTAAACGCATTGGAAAGCAAATTGGTTACAACATGAGCAATTAATTGCGGGTCGGCAAAAACTTTTTTTTCTTTTCCCGTAATTATTAAATTGGGTTTTCTGTCGTTTTGATATGGATAATTTGTTTCTGCTACAAGCTGATGTATAATTTGCGAAAATTTTAATTTTTCGGGTTTAAAATTTATTTTTCCTACCTGATTTTTTCCTACCAACATAACGTCAGACATTAATAAATCGAGTCGCTCGATGTTGTCGTAGATGCGTTTCATAAATTTTACCGCTTTTTCTTTCTCTTGATTGTTTAAGTTTTCAATTAATAATTCCAGCATTTCGGTATTGGAAAGAATGGTGGTTAAAGGTGTTCGGAATTGGTGCGAAGTCATTGAAACAAAATTCGATTTTAATTCATTCAATTCGCGTTCTTTTTGCAAAGCTTCGTTTAAGCTTTTTTCGGCTTCTTTCATTATGGTTATATCTTCTATTATGAAAGCTATACCGGTTAAAACGTCTGATTTATCGGTCAATTTTATTATATTCCATTTGCAATTGATATTGTGTTTGCCAAAAAAATGTTCTTGAAAAACTACTTTAACATTGAAATTAATTTTAGTTATTTCGTTAAAAATATCTTGGTTAAACTGAAAAATGTTGCTAATATTTTGTCCGAGAATTTCTTTTGATTGAAAGCCAAAAATGTTTTGAACTCCTTGATTTGAAAAAGTAATCTGGTAATCCAAATCGGTTTCTATATATCCCAGGGGCATGGAATAAATTAGACTCAGTAGCTTTGAAGAAATCATTTCGGCTTCTTTTGTGCGTTCGTGAACCAATTTTTCCAAATGATTTCGGTATTTTATCAGTTCTACTCTATCTTTTTTGCGCTGGCTAACGTCTTTGGCTACACCTACGTATCGTGTGAGTTTTTTGTTTTTATCGTAAATAGGAAAACTTCTATCTAAAATATCTTTTTCCAAACCATTGGGTGTTGAGATTTTAAATTCGATGGCAAAAGGCAAACCTTTGCGCTGAAGTATCAGAGCTTGTAAAAATTTATTTCTATCGTCGGGCAAAATGGATTCCATGAATAGATTGGGATTGTCCAGCAAACTTTGTCTGGTGCGCCCCCAAATGGTTTCAAATGCCGGACTTACGTAAAATATTTGACTCATTTCAGGGTCTGCCATCCAAAATACATCATCGATGGTTTCGGTTATTTGTCGAAATTTTTCTTCGCTTTCAATGAGTTCTTTTTCGGCTTTTTTCTTTTGCGTAACATCAATAGCCACTACCAAAACGGCTTTTTCGCCTTCCAATTCAACGGTGTGCGACAAAATTTCTACATCAATTATTTTTCCGTTTTTGAATTGATGCCGCCAATCGATGGAATGCTGAATAATGCTTCTGGGCAATTTTAAATCTTCCAGCAGTCGTTTTTTATCTTCCTTTGGGCGAATATCGGCAAATGTCATATTTGAAAACTCCTCGCGCGAGTAACCGTATTTTTGCACCGCAGAGTCGTTTACGGCAAGAAATTGGTAGGTTTCCCTATCGTAAGCCCACATAGGAAGTGGGTTATTTTCAAAAAGATAGCGATATTGCGCTTCGTTTTGTTTTATGATTTCTTCCGTGCGTTTGCGCTCCGTTATATCGGTCATGATGTTTATTAAAAATTTTTCACCCTCAAGTTCTATCTGTTCGGTCGAAAATTCCACTTTTATTTTTTCCCCGTTTTTTCGGCGAATGTCAATTTCCATTTTGTTTATTCTTCCTTCTTTTTGCAATTCGGAATAAATTTTTTCTCTGTCTGAAGTGCTAAGTAATCGTAAATAAATAACATTTACATCTTACTTTGTTTTTGGTCGAAT
>DYNA01000061.1 GCA_020721325.1 Paludibacter propionicigenes | reverse complement strand
TTAGTAATTTAATTTTGGTTCTTCCTTTTTGTTATTAATGAATAAAATAGAAAGAAAAAGTATAAAAAAACTGATTCCATGTTGTCTTTCAAGCATCGATTCGAATAGAAAATTGATAGAATTGATGAATAAAAATGCAAATCCGATTAAATTTTTTTCTGAAATAGAATAATAAAAACTAATACCCAAAATAGAAATAAAAATCAAAAAACCGATTATTCCGAGTATTGCAAATATGTATAAATATTGATTATGAGCGTTTAATCTGTTTTTTAAGCCATCTTGAAACTGGTTTTTCTCGTATTTTTTTATTATTTCAGCATTATAATCACCAATTCCGGTACCGAAAAAAAAATTTTCTTTAATTATTTCAAAATGGGTTTGCCAAAGAATAATTCGATTATCAGTTTTATGGTCATTTTCACTTTTACTGATATTAATTTTTCGTTCTTTTAAAAGCATTTGAACGCGCTCACTTCTATAGAAAAAGATGGAAAAAATGAAAAATAAGCCTAATCCTAAAATGCCAAGTTTTATTTTTCTTTCTTTGATAATAAAATAGATTAAATATATGAAACTCAATAAAAGTAATGTTAAAAAACCAGCTTTAGATGAATACATATAAATAGTTATAAGAAAAAATGGAACTAAAATAAACCATTTTTTATTTTCCTTTTCTTCTAAAACTAAATATAAAATGCTTACAATAGAAAAAAGATTAAACATTGAGGCGTAGCTTGGGTGAACGAAATTAGATAATTCGGTATAAAAATAAAAAGATAACAAGGTATTGCAGTGAACGCAAATTATTGGAAATGGAGCTTTTAAAATAAAAGCATGATAAGTTGCTATGCTAAATTGGATAAGAAAAGAAATAAGTGTACCGATTATGAAAGATTTTAGAGTATTTTTTTGGGTTTTATTGTTAAAATCTGAAGAAAAAACAAATCCAATTGGAAAAATAATGAATGAAAGAATACTAATTAGTTCTTTGCTGCTGTTTATAGGGTTTGAACTCCATAAAATACTAATTCCGGCATATAAAAAATAAGAAATTAGAGCAAAAAAAAGAATTTTATGGTTTTTTTTTGTAAAATTATCGTATGAAAATTGAAATATACTTATTAAAAACCATAAAATAATGAGTGGTGGAACGATAGGGCGAGGAAATGGAATAAAAAATGCAATTAGAATAAGTAAAAAATAACTCAATTTTTCATTTTTGATAGAAGTATGAAAATTTAAAATTTTTTGCATAATTTCATGATGTTTTTTGAAAATGTAATTATATAAATATTTCATTATTTTAATTTTGCAAAATTAAAAAAAATATATTTGTTTTCAATTTTTTGTAAATGTTTTTATATTTGCAATTATTTTATTCAACTAATTATGCAAAGAATCGGCTATTATTTTTTTCGCTTTTTTAAATTTTTATTCAAAATAACCCCTTTTTGGTTGTTGTATTTTTTTTCTGATTTAGTATTTTTTTTATTTTATAAAGTACTAAAATACAGAAGACCAATTGTTTATGGTAATTTGAAAAATTCTTTTCCTGATAAAAAAGAGGAAGAAATTTTGCAAATTGAAAAAAAGTTTTATAAAAATTTAGCAATGATAACGGTAGAAAGTTTGAAAGGGCTTTCTATGACTCCTGCTCAAATGCGTCAAAGGTATGTTATTAAAAATAAGGAAGTTGCTGATAAATATTTTGAACAAGGTAAAAGTGTTATTGTTTTGGCAGCGCATTACGCAAATTGGGAGTGGGCGGTAGATGCGGTTAAAGTGTTTAAACATCACATCATTGGATTTTATAAACCATTGGCTAACAAGTATATAGACAAGTATATTTCCGATATGCGTTCCGATGAAGGCGTAGAATTGGCACCCATTGAAAATACTCGATTTACTTTTCAGAAAGAGCGTGAAAAGCCCAGTATGTTTGTGATGATAGCTGACCAAAATCCTTCCAACAAAGAACGTGCTATTTGGGTAAATTTTTTGGGACGTGAAACTGCTTGTTTGCATGGACCTGAGTTTTATATCAAATATACTAAAATGCCTGTAATATATTTTAATAATCAGCGAGTTAGAAGAGGTTTTTATACACTTGAAGTAATCGATTTGGGCGAAGATTTATCGCTTTTGCCCGATGGTGAAATGACCGAAAAATATATGAAAATTTTGGAAAAAATAATACTTCAAAACCCAGCAAATTGGCTTTGGTCGCATAAACGCTGGAAACATAAACGATAAATACCGAATTATTTTATCGAACTAATGAAAAATAACCTTTTAATTCTTCTGAATCTTTTGATAATTTTAAACGATACCAATAGGAACCCATTGGCATAGCACGATTGTTGAATGTGCCGTCCCATCCTTTTTCTCCTGATTTATAATATGTTATCGTATTTCCATTGCGGTCGTAAATTTGTACCCAAGCTTCCGGATAAAGGTCAAAATATTGAATTTCCCATGTATCGTTAATTCCATCGCTGTTGGGTGTAAAGGCTGTTGGTATAATAATACACTGATTATCAGACGATAATAATTCAATATCAATTGAAAGTGAACAGTTGTTTTCATCTTCAACTTTTAGTTTGTGAGTACCGGCTGCTAAATTTTTAAAAATGCCAACGCTCTGATTAACAGAATTATCGAGTGAATACAACAGATTTCCTATACCTCCGCTTGCTTGTGCTTCTATTTCGCCCGAATTTATTCTATCGCAGTGTAAATCAGTTGCTTTAATGGTAGAAAAAAGCAATTTTAAAGGTTCGTTAATGTATGTGAGCGCGGGTGAAGTTCTACAATTGTTTGCATCTTTTGCGAGAATTGAATAATTGCCTTTCGGTAAAAATTGAAAAAGAGCATTTTTGCTGAAAGTCAGACCGTTATCAATTGAAAAAAAGGTTTCGCCTGTGCCGCCGCTTGCTGAAACTTCTATGTAGCCATCTGCTTCGCCAAAGCACGAAATATCGCTTTTACTGTATGATAATGTTAATTCTTCCGGTTGTGTTATTTCTACATAACTATTTGTATAACAATTTTTTACATCTTTTACAGTGATAAAATATTCACCCGATTTTATATTTTCAAAAAGAGAACTATTTTGAAAATTTACGCCATTATTAATAGAATAGGAGAGAGGCACGATTCCACCAGTGGCTCTAATTTCGACACTTCCAGTGTTAAAATTGTAGCAAGTTGTTACGTTATTTTTAAAAATTTCAAGTATTTTTAATTCATCGGGTTGTTGAATGTTTATTTGTGTTGAAATTTTACACACATTTGCATCTTGAGCGTTTATAATATAATTTCCAGCTTTAAGATTTTGAAAATCAGCTATTTGATACTTAGTAGTATCGCTATTTAGTTGATAAATTTTTTCACCCGTACCGCCTACTGCTTGTATAGAAAAACTGCCCGTGGTATCGCCCCAACAGTTTTCAATGTGTGTAATTTGCGGGTTTAAAAAATTAAGGCTTTGAGGTTGTGTAAGTGTTATGTATTCAATGTGTTGGCAATTATTTTGGTCTTTAATTATTGCAGCATAAATTTGTGCCGAAAGTCCAGTGAAAAGGCTGTCGGATTGAAAGTTAGCTCCATTATTTATTGAAAACAAGTAAGGCTTGATACCACCAGTAACTGAAAAATTAATTTTTCCGGTAAAATCATTAAAACAAAGCAGGTTTTGTTTTTCTTTTGAAACCGCTAAAATATCGGGAGCTTGAATGGTTATGTATTTAGATTTTAAGCAATTATTAGCATCAAAAACTTTTAAATTGTAATTTCCTACGTTTAAATTTGAAAAAATATTTTCATTTTGAAAATGCAGCCCATTATCAATAGAAAATCTGTAAGGTGTTTTTCCACCAAAGCTATTGAAAGTAATTGAAACATCTTGAGATTGAAGACAACCGGAGTTAATTGTTTCATTCATAATGAGTTCGTCTGGTTCAAAAATTTCTATGGTTCTGAATTTTTTGCAACCAATCTGGTCTTTAATAACAAAATTATAAATTTCTTTAGCCAAATTGCTGAAAACTGTAATTTCTTGATAATGAATACCTTCGTCGCTTGAAAATTGAAAAGGCGGCGAACTTCCGTAAACTGAAAAATTGACACTTCCACTGTTACTTTCAAAGCATTTACTGTCCGATTTTGTAAAAGAAATTTCAAAAATCGGCTCTTTTAATGTTGCTGAAGCCGTTTGTGTACAAGAATTTTCATCTTTTATAGAAATTGGATAATATCCGGCGGCTAATTCATTGAAAATAAATTGATTTTGAAAAGTTTCACCTGAATTTATTGAATAAAAGAGCGTACCTGTTCCGCCGTGTGCGTAAATTGAAATTTGTCCACTCAAATCTCCATTGCAAATCAAATTCTTTGAAATTATAGAATCAAATACAATCCCTGAGGGTTCTGATAGTGTTATTTGACTGGTTTTCTGACAATTATCTTTGTCTTTTACAATTATAGAATAAGTTTTGGCACCTAAATTTGAAAAATAAGAATTTACCTGAAAATTTATTCCCGAATTTATCGAATATTGATAGTTACCCGCACCTCCACTTGCATACAAAGTTATAGAACCATCACTGGAATTATTGCAATTTAAGTTTTGATGTATTTCACTGATTATCAATTCATCTTCTTGATAAAGTGAAATTTGTTTTGTAACAAAACAGCCGCTGTTATCTTTTATTTTTACAAAATAATCAGCCGCCGATAAATTTTCAAATAGAGAGTTTGTAGAGAAATTATCGTCAAGAATTGAAAAATTTAATGGTATTGTTCCGCCCGAAGCGTAAATTTTAATTTTACCATCGTTGGAGTTGTAGCAACTTAAATCTTGAGTTGTTATGGAATCTAAATTTAGTTTAACTGGTTGATTAATAATGAAATCCTTTTCAATGGTGCAATTATTTTCATCTTTAACCGTGGTTTTAAAAGTTCCGGCATCGAGATTTTCAAAAGTATTAAATTCTTGAAAATCAATTGAATTAATTGAATAAAAAATGTTTCCGGTTCCGCCGTTTGCAAAAATTTCTGCTTTGCCGTTTTTGTCGCCAAAACAAGGTGTAACGTGTGTGGTTTTTATTTCTGAAATATTAATCTTATCGGGTTCATAAATATTTACTGAAAAACTTTTTTCACAATTGTTTTTATCTTTTCCTTTGATGGTGTAGTAACCTGATTTTAAATCGGTATAATACGTGTTTTCTGAGAACGTTAAACCATTGTCGATAGAAAATAAATACGGCATAATTCCACCGGAAGCAGATAAAGTAATTGTAGCATTTTGATAGCCAAAACAGCCGGTTACGTTTGTTTTTTGTCCGATAAGTTTAAATTCTTCTGGTTGAGTGATTTCTATTTCCCAGAAAGCTTCCGCTCCCAGTGCATCACGTACTTTTACGGTGTATAAGCCAACATCGAGATTTAAAAAATCTCCGGTATTTTGGGAGGTTTGCCAATTATTGATAGAATAGATATAATCGGGTGTTCCTCCTACACCATAAACTTTTATGTAACCGTTTTTATTTCCGAAGCAGCCTGTTACATTTTTTATTGTTCCTTCTAACCGGAGTTCTTCGTTTTCGGTTGAATATATTTTTTTTGCGAAAGCAAAGTGAATGAAAAAAAGGACAAACAGATAGACGAAAAATACCTGCTTAATTTTTTTTAGAGTATATAATTGTTTTGACCAAAGGATTAACTTAAACATATTTGTTAATTTTTTTGAATTAAACATTTTTTTTTAAAATAAATGTTTCACAAAATTACTTTTTTTTGAAAAAAGAAATAAAAAAAGCAATAAAAAAATGCAAAAAAGTTTATTTTTTTAGCAAAAGCGAAAAATACTTTTATTCTATATCAATTTGTATTCCTAAAAAAAAATAAACAAAAAAAAAATTAAAAAAAAATGAAAATTGTTGATAAATAATTAAACAAAAATATGTTTTTTTGTTTTTTTTTTTTATAATTTCGCACGTTTGTTTAAAGAAAGCTTTTGAAAATTGCTTAAAATATAATTACTTGGTTTTTAGATTTATACGGAAAAAAAAAATTTCTAAAAAATTTAAAAATTTTGCTAATACCAAAAAAAAATATAAATGAGTGAACAAGAATTAAAAAATATTAGTGTTTCGGAATATTCTGCCGATAGTATTCAGGTTTTGGAAGGATTGGAAGCAGTACGAAAACGTCCGGCTATGTACATTGGCGATATTGGTGTAAAAGGCTTGCATCATTTGGTTTATGAGGTGGTTGATAATTCTATTGACGAAGCTTTAGCCGGATTTTGTAGTACCATAGATGTCATAATCAATGAAGATAATTCGGTAACGGTAATTGACGATGGACGCGGTATTCCGGTAGATTTTCACGAAAAAGAAGGAAAATCGGCTTTAGAAGTGGTTTTGACGGTTTTACACGCCGGAGGAAAATTTGATAAAGGTACTTATAAAGTTTCGGGAGGATTGCATGGAGTAGGCGTTTCGTGTGTTAATGCTTTGTCCACCAAGTTAGTAGCTACTGTTCATAGGAATGGAAATATTTACGAACAAGAGTTTTCGATAGGTGTTGCGCAAAAAGAAATAGAAGTGGTTGGAAAAACGGAACGCACCGGAACTACTATTACTTTCAAACCCGATGCATCAATTTTTACCACAACCGATTATAATTTCGACATCTTGGCTTCGCGTTTGCGCGAATTGGCTTATTTGAATAAAGGAATTAGATTAAAATTGACCGATAATCGCGAAAAGGACGAAAAAGGAGATTTTATTTCGGAAGAATTTTATTCGCAAGAGGGTTTAAAAGAATTTATCAAATTTTTAGATGGAAATCGTGAAAAATTGATACCCGAACCCATTAATGTAGAGTCGGATAAGAATGAAATTCCGGTAGAAATAGCTTTGCAATACAATACTTCTTATACCGAAAACATTCATTCTTACGTAAATAACATCAATACGCACGAAGGCGGAACGCACTTGACCGGTTTCAGACGCGGGCTTACGCGAACGTTGAAAAAATATGCCGACGATTCGGGTATGCTTTCAAAATTGAAATTCGATATTTCGGGCGACGATTTTCGTGAGGGTTTAACGGCAATTATTTCGGTAAAAGTGCAAGAGCCTCAGTTTGAGGGTCAAACCAAAACAAAACTGGGTAATTCGGAAGTAAGTATAGCTGTAGAACGTGCTGTATCTGAGATGCTTACAAATTATTTGGAGGAAAATCCGAAAGATGCTCGTACTATAATTAATAAGGTAATTTTGGCAGCAACAGCGCGTCATGCAGCGCGTAAAGCTCGCGATTTGGTGCAACGTAAATCGGTTATGACCGGTTCGGGTTTGCCCGGAAAACTTGCCGATTGCCAAGAGCGCGACCCTGTTTTAAGTGAGTTGTTTTTAGTAGAGGGCGACTCGGCTGGTGGAACGGCAAAACAAGGGCGCGACCGCAAAAATCAAGCTATTTTGCCACTTCGTGGTAAAATATTGAATGTGGAAAAAGCCATGCAGCACAAAGTATTTGAAAATGAAGAGATTCGCAATATTTTCACAGCTTTGGGCGTGAGCATTGGAACAGAAGAAGACAGTAAAGCCTTGAACCTTGCTAAATTACGTTATCACAAAGTAGTCATCATGTGCGACGCCGACGTTGACGGAAGCCATATTGAAACTTTGATTATGACTTTGTTTTTTAGATACATGAAAGAAATGGTGGAATTAGGATATTTGTATATTGCTACTCCGCCTTTGTATCAAGTAAAAAAAGGAACGAAAGGAGTTTATTGTTGGTCAGAATCACAGCGTTTGCAGGCTATTGCCGAATTGGGCAAAGGAAACGACTCTTCTGTAAATGTTCAGCGATATAAGGGTTTGGGAGAAATGAACGCCGAGCAACTTTGGGAAACAACCATGAATCCGGAAGAACGCATGTTGCGCCAAGTAACCATTGACAGTGCAGCCGAAGCCGACCGTGTATTTTCGATGCTCATGGGCGATGAAGTGCCTCCACGCCGCGAATTTATTGAGAAACACGCAAAATATGCCAATATTGATGCATAATTTTTTATAATAAAAGCAGAAAAGCCTCTAAAAGTGATAAAACTTTAGAGGCTTTTTTTTTAAAGCACGTTTTAGAGGCTAAAGAATCAATTGAAATGCCAATCAAGTCAAAATTGCCTTTACTTTATAAATGTTTTTTTTAATGAATAGATAAATAGCTAAATTTCGCTAAAAATTTTGTCTAATACTTTTTTACTGGGTGCTGCATTCACTTGGTTTAAAACTTGAAATACATCTTCAAACGCATCAAAATTTTCATTAAATGCTTCGTCTATACCGAGTAAAACATATTTCTCTTTTTGAGTGAAATCAACCGAGTAAAATAGGGTTCTCAAATTTTTCATAAGCCTTATTGTATTTAAAAGATAGTTTATGGTAAAAACAAACTAAGAATATAATATTTACCAAGAATTTTCGTAAAATTTGCTTAAAATTCACTCAATAAATGTGCGTTTTTATATTCTTTACACAAATAACGCTTAGTTTTAGTTTTATAGTATAAAAAAAGCGAATCTTTTTTTTGATTCGCTTTAATAAAATTTATAACATTTTAGTTGTCAAGGTTTTACAAAAAAGTATTTTCTGTAAAAAAAATTTTTTTTTTTATTTTTTTTGCAAATTAAATTTTTGTCAAGTTCAATTTTTTCTCCTCAATCAATTTTCTTAAATTTATAAGAGCATAGCGCATGCGCCCTAAAGCCGTGTTAATGCTTACACCTGTTTGGTCGGCTATTTCTTTGAAACTAAAATCGCCATAATGTCTGAGTAAAATAACTTGCTTTTGGTCTTCGGGCAAAAGGTCAATCAATTTACGAACATCGCTTGCAATCTGATTTTCAATTATATTGTCCTCAATATTAGTATCCGAAAAACGACTGCTATTGAAAATATTCACTTCCGTATCTTCGCTCGAAAGCAATCTCAAATGCTTTGCTTTTCTAAAATAATCAATTATTAAATTGTGCGCAATGCGAATCACCCACGAAGCAAAAATACCTTTTTCTTGATATTTCCCTTTTCTTAGCGATTTTATTACCTTGATAAACGTTTCTTGAAAAATATCTTCTGCCAATTGCTCTTTTTTAACAATAAGCAAAATATACGTGTAAACTTTATTTTTGTGTCGTTCTATCAAAGTTTCGATGCTTCTCTTGTTTCCGTTTATAGCTTCTTCAACTAATTGATAATCATCTACATTATTTGTTTTCATAATTTCCTCCTCTCTTAGGTTTTACCCTAAAATTTTTTTAAAGTTTTTTTTTTCGTTAAGTTAAACTAAGATTA
Organism: Paludibacter propionicigenes; assembly: GCA_020721325.1. Taxonomy (GTDB): domain Bacteria; phylum Bacteroidota; class Bacteroidia; order Bacteroidales; family JAIFNL01; genus JAIFNL01. The sequence goes on along the minus strand of DYNA01000061.1, from coordinate 11,551 downwards.
ATTAGAACGTTTCATTATTAAAGTGCATTCAGATTTTATTTTTAAAAATCCTCAATTTATTTGAATTCTGTCAGAATATTTTTTTTTCATAAATAGTTTTAAAACCAAAGTTTGTATATCAATATTTGTAACCATTTTCAAAACAAAGACCGTTTGATTGTTTAAAAGGTTGCTTAAAAAAAGTAATTTTTTTTTATAAAAAAAAATATAGATTGTAATGAATTGAAAATAGGCTTTTTATAAAAATATTTTTAAAAAATAAATTTTAAAAAAGTCAATATAAATATACAAAAAAAAAATCAAAAAATAAGATTTTAAGTTAAAATTTTGTTAAAAAAAAGTAACAAATCAATTTTTAATTCGTTTTATAAAGTTAGATTAAATTGAAATTGCTTTTTTTTAAACCTATTTTCAGTAAAAAGAATTTATTTTCTAAAAAAAATTTTAACTTTGCCTTTTCTAAAAAAAATAAAATTTAAAATTTATATATTTAAAATATTGATTATAAATTTTTTACAAAAAAAGAAAGATTAGAAAAGTTACAATAAGATAATTCAATTTTTATGCCAACAGAAAACAACACTCCTTCATATATTCACGTAAAAGGCGCACGCGTTCACAATTTAAAAAATATAGAAATTCGGATACCCCGCAATAAATTTGTGGTAATCACGGGTTTATCGGGTTCCGGCAAATCGTCTTTGGCTTTCGACACTTTGTATGCCGAAGGGCAACGCCGCTACATCGAAAGTTTGTCGTCCTATGCGCGGCAGTTTTTAGGAAAAATTAACAAGCCCGAAGTCGATTTCATCAAAGGAATTCCACCGGCAATAGCCATTGAACAAAAAGTAAACACGCGAAATCCGCGTTCCACCGTAGGCACTTCAACCGAAATTTACGATTACATAAAATTATTGTTTGCCCGCATAGGCGAAACATTTTCGCCCGTTTCCGGAAAAAAAGTAATCCAGCATAAAGTTTCCGATGTTGTTGATTTTTTATTGGGTTTGCCCGAAAAAACAAAAGTTTTGATGCTTGCCAAATCTCCCGTTCCACAAGGGCGAAGTTTGGAAGAGCATTTAGAAATTTTGCAAAAACAAAGTTACACACGCATTGAAATTCGGACGAAAAAAGTGCAAAGTTTTGGAGAAGTTTTTAAGATTTCTGATGTATTAAATGATAAAAAAATATTAAATTCGATAAAAGAAATTTGTTTGGTCATTGACCGTTTGAGCATAGCCAAAGACGATGATAGTTTGGCACGCTATGCCGATTCGGCGCAAACAGCCTTTTTTGAAGGAAAAGGTTATTTAAAATTAGAAGTTTTTGAGCAAGAACAGCCGCAAATAGAATATTTTTCTAATGTGTTTGAAGCCGATGGAATAGAGTTTGAACAGCCTTCGGTTCACATGTTTAGCTTTAACAACCCGCTTGGAGCTTGTCCGGTTTGTGAAGGTTTTGGGCGCGTAATGGGTATTGACGAAGATTTGGTTGTGCCTGATAAATCACTTTCTATCTATTCCGATGCAGTGGTGGCTTGGCGCGGTGAAAAATTGACATATTATAAAGAGCTGTTAATCAATTCGTCCCATAAATTTGATTTTCCAATTCATAGAGCTTATTGCGATTTAACGGAAGAGGAAAGACAATTGTTATGGATTGGAAATCAATATTTTACAGGAATAAACGAATTTTTCAGTTTGCTGGAAAAAGAGAATTATAAAATACAAAATAGGGTATTACTTTCTCGTTATCGTGGAAAAACCACTTGCCAAGAATGTGGTGGAACTCGTTTAAAAAAGGCTACGCAAAATGTTAAAATAGCCGGAAAATCGGTTCAGGATTTGGTTTTAATGCCTATTGGCGAGTTATTACCATTTTTTGAAAGCATAGAACTATCTGATAATCAGAGAGAAATAGCCAATAGAATAGTAGTAGAAATCGTTTCACGATTGCGTTTTATGGTCAATGTAGGTTTACCCTATTTATCATTAAATCGGTTATCCTCAAGCCTTTCGGGTGGCGAGTCGCAGCGTATAAATTTGGCTACTTCTTTGGGCAGCAGCTTAGTAGGCTCACTGTATATACTCGACGAGCCGAGCATTGGTTTGCACTCGCGTGATACCGAGCGATTGATAAAAGTACTAAAAGATTTACAGCAACTTGGTAATACTGTGGTAGTTGTGGAACATGATGAAGATATTATCAGAGCTGCCGACGAAATAATTGATATCGGTCCGTTAGCCGGAAGTGGAGGAGGAGAGCTTGTTTTTCAAGGAAATTCAACCGAATTGCTTCAAAACAGCAACAGTTTAACAACACAATATTTAACGGGCAAATTGCAAATTCCGGTACCCAAACATCGCCGAAAATGGACACAATTTATAGAAGTTAAAAATGCTTATGAAAATAATTTAAAAAATATTTCGGTAAAATTTCCATTAAATATTTTAACAGTTGTAACGGGTGTAAGTGGTTCAGGAAAAAGTTCTTTGGTAAAAAATGTATTACATTTAGCCCTTTCACGCCAAGTGAATGGTTTTGGAAATAAACCCGGAAAATATGGAATGTTGGAAAATGTAAACAAACAGATTTCAAGTGTAGAATTTATTGACCAGAATCCAATCGGACGTTCTTCGCGTTCCAATCCGGTAACCTATATTAAGGCGTATGATGAAATTAGAAAACTTTTTTCTGAATTACAAGCGTCTGTTATTCAGGGATTTAAACCATCGCATTTTTCGTTCAATGTAGAGGGCGGCAGATGCGAAGAATGTCAGGGCGAAGGAATAATAAAAGTGGAAATGCAATTTATGGCTGATGTAAATTTGGTTTGCGAAAGCTGTAAGGGAAAGCGTTTTAAGGAAGATATTTTAGATGTGCATTATCGCGAAAAAAATATTTTTGATGTTTTAAATCTAACGGTTGATGATGCTATTGTATTCTTCTCTGAATCAAATAGTTCTACTGAAAAAAAAATTGTATCGAAGTTGCAATTATTGGCAGATGTAGGTTTAGGTTATGTTCAGTTGGGGCAGTCGTCGAGTACGCTTAGTGGCGGTGAGAGTCAGCGAATTAAGTTAGCTTCGTTTTTGAGCAAAGAGAATGCATCGGCTTCGTCATTATTTATTTTTGATGAGCCTACAACAGGGCTTCATTTTCACGATATTCATAAACTTTTGGGGGCTTTTAATGCTTTGATTGAACGAGGAAATTCAATAATTGTCATTGAACACAATATGGACGTTATAAAATCTGCCGATTGGATAATTGATTTGGGAAAAGAAGGAGGCAAAGATGGCGGTCAAATTGTAGCTGAAGGAACACCTGAAATGGTGATTACAAATGAAAACTCTTATACGGCTAAGTATTTGAAAAAAAAGCTTTTACCTGAATAATTGCCTTTTGTAAATTTATGTTTCGTTTTGATTTTTTTAGTTTAAGAATAAATTATTTTTTGTTTCATTATAAACATAAAATTTATTGAAAATGAGAATATTGAGAATATTAATTTTGGTATTATTTATAGGTATTTCTTCACAAGTTTTTGCTCAATGGGGCGTAACGAGTTATTCAATTTATTCCTTTGGTGTGAATACTTCTCAAAGTAAAAAGTTTTCATTAGAGTTAAAAGTCTTTGGTAATCAATCCATTGACCAGTCAAATGTAGAAGCGGATTTATTTTATAATTTTGTAGAAAAAGAATTTCATCAATTATCTATTGGATTGGGTATTAACATTTTACCTTTGGGCGATTTCGATAGAATACACTCGATAGCTGTGCCGTTTCAGTTGCAAATTTTTCCATTACGTGATATGAAAAAGCTATCTTTTTTAATTGAAATTTCACCAGAATATATTCCTGAAGAAACACTCAATTTACGGCATTTGTGGGGCGTTAGATATCGCTTTGGAAATTAATTTTTTTGCTATTTTAGTTAGTATTTTTTTAGAACTCGGTTTTGGTACTATTATATGAAGTGCTTTGGGTAAAACCTCAATTTCAATATTGTTTTTATAATGCGAAGGTTCACCGTCAATTTGCGAAATAAATTCTTCGGAAGAAGAAATTGAAATTTTTTGAGCTTTAAATGTTCTGATAATCTTGAATTTATCGATTGTTTTTCTAATATTATTTAATTCAAGCGAAGGTTTAAAAACATTTGGCAAGTTTACAACTGTAATATTTAGTTTACCATCTGTTAATGAAGCTGTTGGAGCAATGTAAGCATTGTTTCCAAACTGTTTGCCGTTGGCAATTGTAAGCATAACTGCCTCTAAATCAATTGTTTTATCGTCAATAGTTAATTTATAAGCATTCCGTTTTATTTTTGTAAACTCTTTGAGAGTTAATTTTACATACGATTTGAAACCTCTTGTACCCAATTCCGCAAATTTGTGAGCTATTTGAGCATCAAAGCCCAAACCGGCAACGTTTACGAAAAATTCACTATTAATGCGAGCTGCATCAATTTTTTTTGTGTGAAACTGATTGATAACTTTAATGGCTTTACTTATTTTTAATGGAATTTTTAAATCTCTTGCAAAACCATTTCCAGAACCCGTAGGAATGATGCCAAGTGCTGTATTTGAGTTAATTAGAGCTTGTGAAGCTTCATTAATCGAACCATCGCCCCCCACAATAACTATTGCATCGAAATTATCTTTTTCTTGTTTACAAAGTTCAATAGCATGTTTGGCGTATTTAGTGTAACTAATTTTATAGCTAATATTCTCATTATCAGAGTATTTACTAAGGGCATTTTCAATAACCTTTTGTTTACCTACCCCTGAAATAGGATTAATGATGTATAAAACTTTATTCATTTTAATACCAGAAAACTTTATTTCTTTTTGTATTTTTCAATAATATCAATAATTTTTTCAATGGAATATGGTTTTGAAATGTAATCGTTAAAACCAGTTTTTTTTAATTTCGCATTGAAATGTTCGGGCGAATGCGCCGAAATGGCGATAATTGGAGTATGATTTTTGGGCGACGAAAAGAATTGTCTGATTTCTCGCGTGGCTTCCAAACCGTTCAAATGAGGCATTTCAATATCCATTAAAATAATGTCTATATTGTTGGTTTTCAATAAATCACAAGCTTCTTCTCCGTCTTCGGCTAAAATACAGTTATGTCCTAAAATTGTGATAATTTCTTTTAATAAAATTCTATTATCCAGATAATCATCTGCAACTAAAAAATTTAATTTATCCATTTTTTTATTATTTTACTTAGTAGGTAATAAAAAATTATAATTAAAATTGAAAAGAATTAAAGAGCTTTTCTGCTAATAGGCATGGTCATGCACCTTGCACCGCCTCCACCTCTTGCTAACTCAGTTCCTTCAATAGTAATCACATATTTGTTATATTGCAAAATATCAATATTTTTATTAATAATGTCAGTGGCTTTAAGGACTTCAAAACCATTTTTATTTAGAGCTTCAAGGGTATATACATTTCTATTATACCCAATTATTTTTCCGGGTGCCATTGCAAAAAAATTAGCTCCGCTATGCCATTGTTCACGTTCTTGAATCCAAATATCATTTTCACCTCCGCATTTTATGGTCTTTAAATCCATTCCTAATGTTTTCAGAGCAATTAAAATATTATCAACATTCTTTATACTTGATACTTTTCCACTATCTATTTCAATATGAACAGTTTGAAATTTATTTTTCCTGAAAATAACAGGTTCGTAAACCATAGCTTTATCAGTATCAAGAAAAGTAAAAACCATATCTAAGTGTATAAATGATTCCGGTGTTTCGGGTAATTCTTGAACAATGATGTGATGTTTGTTGCTAAATTCTTTAATTCTATCTATAATAAAATCAATGCCATAAGTATTTGTACGCGAACTTAAACCGATTATAAGAATATCGTGGCGAGCAACTAAAATATCGCCACCTTCAATGCTAATTTTTTCGCAACTATTTTTATATTTTAAAGGATTAATGCTTTTAGTGGAAAAATTACTGTTGTAATCAAAAATTGCCTCCATTATAAGTGCTTCACGCTCACGTATTTTGCTTGCCATTTTTGAAATGAACACCCTATTTCCTATCGATACGGAAGCATCGCGCGTGAAGAAGAAATTGTGTAAAGGCTGAAGTGAAAACCTTTGTTTATTCATAAAATTTGTTAAATTATATTTTCTCACTTCCACACCTTCAATTAGCAAACGCGCTAATTCTGAATAGTTTGCATTATACAATTCATCTTCAACATCAAGCAAATTTTCATTTTGACAAATTTTAGTAATTAAATCGTATTTTACTTTTTCATTTTTCAAAATATCTGATAATAAATCTTTTACTTTAAAAACTTTTGTATGAAGTTTCAAAACTTCCTCAAATTGTTCATATTCTTTGCGTGCAACTGCCAAATTTAAAATATCGCTATATAAAGCTCTTTGCGCATTCTGAGGGTTCATATTTTCAATTTCCTGACCCATCGAATGCAATATAACACCTTCTAATTCGCCTACTTCAGAATTAATATTTATATTCATATTATAAAAAAATATATTTATGAAATAAAAAAGTAAAATTATATAAAAATATTTGCTTTATTCGAAAAGGGATTTTTCAACAAAGCGTTTGTAGTCAGCCATTGCTCTGAGAATAACATCGTGCGATTCTGTTCGGCTGTAAATATGAGTAATTTCACACTTACTTTTAGCTCCGGGCATATCTTTGTAGGTTAAAAAATAATGTTTTAATCTATCAACAATTTTTTCAGGTACTTCAGAAATATCGTGATACTGTTCGTAAAGCGCATCACCATAAAGTACGGCAATAATTTTATCATCGGCTTCGTTCCCATCAACCATTCTAAAACCGCCAATTGGCGTGGCTTTTACAATAATATCGCCATGCGTAATTTCCTTTTCGGTCAAAACCAAAATATCTAAAGGGTCATTGTCGCCTACTATTTCAGGTCGGTTAAGTATCTGTCTATCAAGGTCAGCCACATTTTCATTGCAATAAGTTTGGGGTATAAATCCATAAAGGGCAGGCACAATATTAGAAAATTTTTGAGGACGGTCTATTTTTAGATAACCGGTAGTCTTATCTACCTCATATTTAACGGTATCGCTTGGCACCATTTCTATAAAAGTAGTAACAATTTCGGGTGCGCCGGTGCCGATTTCGATACCGTGCCATGGATGTGATTTATATCTCAGCCCTAATAATTTACCGATTGGATCTATGGATTTATTCATTTTTTTGTTTTTTTATGATTATTTTTATTTGTTAAATGTTTCACAAAAATAATATTTTTTATTAAAAAATTCGTTTTATTGTAAAATTAAATTTTCTTTTTTTGTTTAGCGAAAATTTGAAAAGTTTAATTTTAGAAAAAATAGCTTAAAAGTTATTTTTTTCGCTAATTTATTGAGTTATTTTTTTATAAATTCTAAATGTTGTATTTTTTTAATTTTTTTTTTTAAGATGAATATATTTTTAATTGGTTTTATGGGAGCTGGAAAATCGACAGTTGGGCGTTTGCTTGCTGCTAAATTAAACTATGAATTTGTAGATTTAGATGTTTTAATTGTAGATTTTTTTGGAAAAAAAATACCTGAAATTTTTAAAGAAAGTGGGGAATATTTTTTCAGAGAGCAAGAGAAGGAAATGCTACTGAAAGTGATAACTAACAATAATCAGGTAATAGCAACTGGAGGTGGAACTCCTTGTTTTTTCGATAATTTAATTAAAATGAATGAAAACGGGGTTACAATTTATTTAAAATTTTCATCGGATATTTTAGCTAAGCGATTGCTTTACGATACACAAAATATAAGACCTTTGTTAAAAAATAAATCGGAAAAGGAGTTATTAGATTTTATTTCGTCTAAAGTAGAAGAACGAGAATTCTTCTACAATCAATCGAAATTTATTGTAAATAAAAATTATATATCACCACTGGAATTATCTCATAATATTTTGTCAACTTTAATGAATGAAATAAAATGAAAAATATATTAATTTTATTATTTTTACTTTTAAACATGGAAATTCTTTACAGTCAAGATTTTAGAACTGAACAAATGAAGAACGTGCGAGTAAAAAAAGCTTTTGAAGAAAAAAAAGATTATTTAGAAAAAGTTTTAAAAACGAAAGGATTTTTTGATTTTAAAAATGATATTTTACTATTAGCTTATAAAAATGAACAAATTTTAGAAGTTTGGATTAAAAATAAGTCGGTAAAAAAATACCAATTTCTTCTGCAATATGAATTTTGTGCAACTTCCGGTGTATTAGGTCCCAAAAGACGTGAAGGAGATTTACAAATACCTGAAGGAGTATATTATATAAATTATTTTCACCCTACAAGTGCTTATCATTTAGGGTTAAAAATTAACTACCCCAATGAGTCGGATAAATTTTTTGCTGACAAAAAATACCCCGGAAGTAATATTTTAATTCATGGTGATTGCTGTACAATTGGCTGTATTCCAATTACTGACGATAAAATTAAGGAACTTTATATTCTTTGTTTAGAAGCAAAAGCTTCGGGGCAAGCTAAAATACCTGTTTATATTTTTCCAACAAAATTAAATGACAATAATTTTGTTCTTCTAAAAACTCAATTTCAGCACGATACAAAAAAAATGGAATTTTGGAATTATTTAAAACCAATATATCAATATTTTGAACAAAAAAATGAATTACCGATTCTAAAAATAGGTATAAACGGCTATTTTGAAATACAATATTGAACTTTATATGTTTTAAACTTAAATGTTTTTTTTTTTTTTTTGGATAGATTAAATTAATTATTAAGTTTGCAACTCTTAAAAGATATAAAGAAATATTAATTTAAAATAGATAAAATTGGAATTTCATTATTTATTTAAAGGTATCCTAATTGGTATTTCGATATCTGTACCGCTTGGTCCTACCGGAGCGATGGTTATCCAGCGTACAATTCATAAGGGATTGCCTTCCGGAATTGCTTCGGGGAGCGGAGTAGCAATGGGAGATACAATTTATGCTTTAATAGCTGGATTTGGTCTCACTTTTATCTCAAGTTTTTTAGAAACACATCAGTTTTATTTTAGACTTATTGGTGGTTTTATTTTATTTTTTATGGGTTATAAAATGTATAATTCATCTGATTTACAATCTATTAAAGAAAAACACAAAAAGCACAATAACTTATTTATCGATTTTCTTTCATTGCTATTACTTACCGTTTCAAATCCTTTTACCGTTTTAATTTTTAGTGCAGCTTTTACCGGTTTAAATATTTTTGCTCATTCCGAAAGTATTACAACAATGGTTGTAATGGGAATATTTTTAGGAGCTTTATTTTGGTGGTTTGTTTTAGGTTTTTTGGTAAGTAATATAAAACAAAAATTAAATTTTAAAACGATGAATTTCGTAAATAAAATTACAGGTATTTTAGTTGTTCTTGTAGGTGCAATTGCAATTATCAGTATTTTTTCTCTCAAATGAAAAAAATCTTTTTTTTAAGTTTTCTGGTAAAATTATATGAATTTCATTTCACTCAATTTCATACGTAAGGCTAATATTTACAGCGTATTACTGTATAGAATATTTACAGTAATGTTGATATTTTCATTCAGTAGGATTGCTTTTTTTATATATAATGCCGATTACTTTCCACAAATGAAAGTAGTACATTTCTTAAATATTATGCTTGGTGGTTTGCGTTTCGACCTTACTGCAATACTTTATACAAACTTGATTTTCATATTATTACAAATATTACCTTTCAAATTTAGGTATAATAATTTATATCAAAAAATTAGTTTATTTCTTTTTTATATAACAAATTCTCTCATAATTATTGCTAATTTAGCCGATATAGCATATTATCGTTTTACTTTGAAGCGCACTACGGCTTCTGTTTTTCAACAATTTGAAAATGAGAGTAATTTGGGTGTTTTATTTTTTCGTTTTATAATTGATTTTTGGCAAATAACTTTATTGGTTTTCTTTTTTATATTTTTGCTATTTATTTTTAATGTAAAAGTAAAAATAAAAACTGCAAATGATATAAATAAATGGAAGTATTTATTCGCAAATTTATTAATTTCTTCGGTTTTTATTACTTTATTGATTATTGGAATTAGAGGTGGATATGAAAGTACTGCACGACCACTAAATATAAGCAATGCTTCTGAATATATCCAAAATCCGAATGAAACAGCCATCGTTTTGAATACTCCGTTCAGTATCTATTTAACAATTTCAAAAAAACAATTACAAAAGCAGAATTACTTCACAAACGAAGAACAAGAAAAGATATATTCTGCTTATCATCAAGTAAATACTGAAAAAAAATTCCAAGAGAAGAATGTAGTTATTTTTATTTTAGAAAGTTTTGGCAGTGAAAATATTGGGGCGTTGAATAAAGATATTCCCAATTTTAAAAGTTACACTCCTTTTTTAGATAGTCTTATAAATCAATCATATACACATAAATATTCTTATGCAAACGGTCGTAAATCCATTTCGGCTTTGCCCTCTGTAATCGCTTCTATTCCTTGCTTAGTTACACCTTATATTTTGTCGCATTATTCTACAAATAAAATTACTACTTTGGCTAATACTTTGAGTAAAAAAAATTACTATTCTGCTTTTTTTCATGGTGCACCAAATACGTCAATGGGATTTAAAGCCTTTACTACTTTAAGTGGTTTTAGTGACTATTTTGGTAAAAATGAATACAATAATGAGAATGATTTTGACGGATACTGGGGAATTTGGGACGAAGAGTTTTTTCAATTTTTTGCTCAAAAAATGGATAAATTTAAACAACCTTTTTTTACCGCTTTATTTTCTGTGTCATCTCACCATCCTTACGTTTTACCAAATAAATATAAAGGCAAGTTTCCCGAAGGCGATTTGGAATTGCATAGAGTAATTGGATATACCGATTATGCCTTGAAACAATTTTTTGCATCAGCTAAAAAAATGGAATGGTATAAAAATACCGTTTTTATTATTACAGCCGATCACGCTGCTACATTTAGCTATTTGCCCGAATATAAAACACCTGCCGGAGCTTTTGCGGTTCCTATCGTAATTTTTGAACCTTCAACCGATTACTGGAAAGGATTTAATGATTCGACTGTTATTCAGCAGATTGATATAATGCCAACCATATTAAATTATTTGAATTATAATGAAAATTATATTGCTTTTGGAACAGATATTAAAGAAAATGTTAATCATTTGGCTATTAGCTATATAGACGATGTTTATCAAGCTATGTATAAAGAATATTTGCTACAATTTGATGCAAATAAAATTATATCTATTTATAATTTAAAAATTGATAAATTACAAAAAAATAATTTAAAAGGAAAATTGAAAATTGAAAAAGAAATAGAAAAGAAATTAAAAGCATTTATACAAGAATATAATTGGCGATTGATTGATAATAAGACATTTATAGAATACTAAAGAAGAAAAAGATGGCAAAAGTAATAAATATTTCAGAAGCGGCAAGTATTGCCATGCATGCAATGATTATGATAGCTCAAAAAAATTCGATAGTTAAT